>JBCQVD010000096.1:0-7575 GCA_047173405.1 Rikenellaceae bacterium | reverse complement strand
GAGACAGTAAGGCGGTGGAGTATAAGTGCAAGTGCTCTTCACTCGAAAGAGTTGTCGGTGGGGCTAATGATGGCTGGACTATTTGTGCTAATCCTAGGAAATGGACTCTTTAAGCCCAATATATCGACAATGGTTGGTCAGCTTTACGCTCCAGGCGACAGCCGCAAAGACTCCGCATATACCATTTTCTACATGGGTATAAATGCAGGAGCTATGATCGCGCCTCTGTGGTGTGGACTGGTTGGTAATACGGGCAATATCGAAGATTTTAAGTGGGGGTTCTTATCGGCGTGTGTAGGTATGATTATCGGCGCTCTGCTCTTTAGGCTGTACCGAGAGCGCTACCTAATAGACGTGATGGGTAACCCCATAGGCGGAGTTCCTCACTGTCAGGCGCAAGTGCAAAGTGACTCCTCGAAGAGACGCATGTCGCTACGCGATATTTCGTGCGTCGGCTTATTTGTTGCACTAACAACACTCTTTGCACTAGCGTTTAACTCCTCGGGAAGTGCACTGAGAGCCGACTGGATAGGGGCACTAATATACGCAAGTATCATTGTGATGCCTCTCTACCTCTTCACCGATCCGTCACTCTCAAAGCTAGAGAGAGGGAGAATAGGGGTGATCTATGTCATTGCCTTCTTTGTGATCTTCTTCTGGGCTGCTTTCGAGCAGGCGGGTGCCTCGCTCACCTTTTTTGCCGATGAGCAGACCGACCGCGAGATATTTGGTTGGGAGATGCCAGCCTCATATTTCCAGAGTTTCAATGCCCTCTTTATCGTTATTCTAGCCCCTCTGTTTGCTAGTATGTGGGCATGGTTAGGGCGTCACAACGCAGAGCCTTCCTCGCCCATAAAGCAGGCACTCGGTCTCTTTATGCTATCGCTGGGTTACCTGATTATTGCTCTCGGGGTAAATGGCGTCGAGGGGGACACCAAAGTGAGCATGATGTGGTTGGTCTCGCTATACCTCATACACACTCTGGGAGAGTTATCGCTGTCTCCCATAGGGTTGTCAATGGTTAATAAGCTATCACCCGCACGCTTCGCGTCACTGCTTATGGGTGTGTGGATGTTGAGCCTCTCGGCAGCAAATAAATTCTCGGGCTACCTTAGTGGGTTCTACCCCGATGGTGGAGAGAAGTACTTCTTGGGCGTTGCCATCGAGTCACTCACCGATTTCTTTATGCTCTTTGTGGTTATGAGTGGTGTGGCAGCAGTTATTCTCTTTATACTTTCGCGCACACTCAATCGCGTCATGACTCAAGAGGAGTAGATCGACAAAAAAGCACTTAGAACATCTGTTCTAAGTGCTTTGGAGGTGATCCCGCTGGGGCTCGAACCCAGGACCCCAACATTAAAAGTGTTGTGCTCTACCAGCTGAGCTACGGAATCAACGGTCAAAAGATATTGAGTGACCTTAGACTATTTTAGCAACTTACCAAAGCCCTAAACAATTTAGCAATCTACTAAAACCTTAGACCATTTAAGCAACCTGCCCGCTAATCTCTAACCCTCTCTATCATTTTGGTGGTGCAAAGATATGGATTAATTTTAAATTTGCAAAATAATAAGCATCTTTTTTTCGATTATATCGCCTCTAGTCCATCTTTAGAACCGCAAGGAATGCCGTTTGAGGCACCTCTACAGAGCCAATTTGACGCATACGCTTCTTTCCAGCCTTCTGTTTCTCAAGGAGTTTACGCTTACGCGAGATATCTCCTCCGTAACACTTCGCCGTTACATCCTTACGTACCGCCTTTACAGTCTCACGAGCGATGATTTTAGCTCCTATGGCAGCCTGAATTGCGATATCGAACTGTTGGCGCGGGATCAGCTCCTTGAGCTTCTCGCACATCTTGCGTCCAAAATCGTAGGCGCTATCGGCATATATCAGTGACGAGAGAGCATCGACAGGCTCCGAATTAAGTAGAATATCGAGCTTCGCAAGCTTACTTGGCTTATATCCGCTGCGGTTATAGTCGAACGACGCGTAGCCCCTCGATGTACTCTTTAGTTTATCATAGAAGTCAAAGACGATCTCCGAGAGTGGCATCTCGAAGTTAACCTCAACACGATCCTGAGTGATGAAAGTCTGGTTAGTCATCACACCACGCTTGTCGATACACAACTTCAATACATTGCCCAAAAACTCCGACTTAGTAATCACCTGCGCCTTAATATAAGGCTCCTCGATACGCGATATCTTAGTTACCTCGGGGAGTCCCGATGGGTTGTGTACCTCGTGTGTCTCACCGCTAGTGGTGGTTATAAGGTATGACACGTTGGGAACGGTAGTAATTACATCCATGTCAAACTCGCGGTAGAGGCGCTCCTGAATGATCTCCATGTGAAGAAGCCCCAAGAAACCACATCTAAAACCAAAGCCTAGCGCTAGAGAACTCTCTGGCTCGAAGGTCAGCGAGGCGTCATTGAGCTGTAACTTATCGAGCGACGCGCGTAGATCCTCGTATTGATCCGCCTCAACAGGATAGACTCCCGCAAAGACCATAGGCTTGACATCCTCAAATCCCGCGATAGACTCTTGGCAAGGGTTTGCCATCGAAGTGATGGTATCACCCACCTTTATATCGCGCGAGTTCTTGATGCCCGAGCATATATACCCCACATCACCCGTACCCACAACATCCTTGGGGTGCATCTTGAGCTTCAATACACCTATCTCATTGGCGTCATACTCGCAATCGGTATTGAAGAACTTAACCCTCTCGCCCTTGCGAATAGAGCCATTAAAGACCCTAAAATAGGCTATCACACCGCGGAATGGGTTGAATACCGAGTCGAAGATCAGCGCCTGAAGTGGAGCCGCTTCGTCGCCCTTAGGTGCAGGGATACGCTCAATAACAGCTTCGAGGATCTCCTCGACACCTTGACCCGTCTTAGCCGAAGCAAGAAGTATATCCTCCTCCTTGCAGCCTATAAGGTCAATGATCTGATCTTTCACCTCGTCGACCATCGCCGACTCGACATCGATCTTATTCATCACGGGGATGATCTCGAGGTCGTTACCAACGGCGAGGTAGAGGTTCGATATTGTCTGCGCTTGGATTCCCTGCGTAGCATCAACCACCAACAGTGCACCCTCACACGAAGCTATCGCGCGCGAAACCTCATACGAAAAGTCGACGTGCCCAGGGGTGTCGATAAGGTTGAGCGTGTAGTTCTCGCCCGAACGCGCCACATAATCCATCTGTATGGCATGACTCTTAATGGTGATACCCTTCTCGCGTTCAAGGTCCATATCATCCAACACCTGAGCTTGCATATCTCTTTGACTCAACGTGTTGGTCTTTTCAAGGAGACGGTCAGCCAAAGTACTTTTACCATGGTCAATATGTGCTATAATGCAAAAATTACGGATATTTCTCATAAAAGTTTAATTCTAAAGCGACAAAGATACAATTTTAATTGAGAGAAACTCCATATTTTAAGCTCTATTTTTTTGGAGTCTCGGAATAATTTATACCTTTGACCCGTAACAATTCGCTTAATTATGGTAATTTTTAAATTCAGAATGCTCAGTGACGAGAACGATCACTTTGTTAGGGACTACGAAGTACCCTCTGCGTGCACGCTTCTCGACCTACACAATTTCCTTATCGAGACACTCGACTACGAGCAGTGTATCAGTTCATTCTATACAGCCGATGATAAGTGGGAACGCCTCGCCGAGTTCACAACCGTAGATATGGGCGCAGGCGACGAGCTACCCACTCAAGCAATGGAGGATGTTAAGCTCAACGACATCCTCACCCACATGCACGACCGCCTGATATACCTCTTCGACCTCTTTGGCAACCGCGCATATTACATCGAACTCGTTGACGCCTACGACTCTAAGGAGATAACCGCGCCACGCGAGATCTTCGCGCACGCTACACCTCCCGACCAGTACGACCCAAGCGAGAATGTCGAGGATGCGTCAATCTTCGATGAGATGATGGGCGACTTCGGTGAGTACGACGAGGAGGGTTCCTATGACGATGAGTGGTAGACGCCTATATTTGGTGGTGGGACCAACAGGCTCAGGTAAGACCGATCTAAGCATCGCTCTTGCCCAGCACCTCTGCGTCCCTATCATCTCGACCGACTCACGACAATTCTTTAGGGAGATACCCATCGGCACAGCGCAGCCTAACGCCGAGCAGTTGAGCGCTGTTAAGCACTACCTCGTAGCCAACCACACTGTCCACGACGAGATCAACGCAGGAAGCTACGAAAAGGAGGCTCTCGCGACTCTCGAAACGCTCTTCCAAAGCACCGACAGCGTTGTTGCCGTTGGCGGAAGTGGACTATACATCAAAGCTCTATGCGAGGGGCTTGACGAGCTACCCGAGTGTAGTGACGCCCTACGCAGCGAACTGAGACAGCGCTACGAGGAGCAGGGCTTAGAGCCTCTTCTCGACGAACTTAAGCACCTCGACCCACCCCACTGGGAGGTTATAGATAGGTGCAATCCATCGCGAGTAATACGCGCCTTGGAACTTTGCCACGCCAGCGGAGGTCGCTGCTCAGAGCTACGTACGGGAGCCACCAAAGAGCGCGATTTTGAGATTATCAAGGTCGGTATCGACCTTGATCGCGAGCTGCTATACTCACGCATCAACCGCCGCGTAGAGCTTATGATGGAGGCTGGTCTTGAGTCGGAGGTGCGCGCTGTGTACCCCTACCGTCACCTCAACTCGCTCCAGAGTGTTGGCTATCGCGAGCTATTCGACCACTTCGATGGGACAATCAACCTCCACGAAGCTATCGAACTAATCCAACGTAATAGCCGCCGCTACGCCAAGCGCCAAATGACATGGTTCCGACGCGATGAATCAATAAAATGGTTCACAACACTTGACCATCAAGAGGTAATCAACTATGTAGACTCACTTTTATAAACCACAACCAATGACCTTTAAAACTTTTATTTCAACCACGCTGCTCCTAAGCGCAGGCTTTTGTCCTATACAAAACACCACAGCAGCAACCAATCAACCAACCCCCACAACCCCCACATTTACGGAGACCTCAGACCCACTCACCAAAGAGACCTACACTAGTGACAAAAGCTGGGTCTTGATTGATGCTCTATCAGACGAATTTAACGGCGATAAGCTCAACACATCTAAGTGGTGCGCAGACCCTGAGGGCAACGGCTGGCAATGGCTTGGGCGAGCACCTCAACTATTCACAAAGGAGAGCGTGAGCGTTAAAGATGGCTCAATGCAGATCCTCGGAGGAGTCCTCGATAAGCCTATCGACAAAAAAAGTTACGGCAAAGTACGGAACTATAAGTACCATAGTGGTATCGTTCGCACCTACGAAACAGGAAAAGTGGGCTACTACTATGAGTGCCGCATGAAGATGAACAAGAGTGAGTTAGGTGGTGGTTTCTGGATCAATGTAACCAAAGAGGTTGATGGCTCCAAACACGAAATTGACATCCAGGAGTGCGTGGGCTGTACCACCGAACTAACCGAAAAATGGGGCAAAGAGTGGGATCACATCGTTCACTCTAACGCTATCGATTGGAAAGCAGGAGCCGACGCTCCACAAAGTCGACAACGAGACCAAAAGATGAGACTCCTCAAGAGTAAAAACCACGAGAACTACCATATTCATGGCGCATGGTGGAAGAGCCCTAACGAGATCCTTATATTCCTAGATGGCGAGTACCTCTACACCCTAACCCCACCCGTTCCATTCACAGCCCCAGGTCATGTGCAAATATCTATCGAGATGTATGATTGGAACCCTATCCCCGACAATGGCGGACAAGTAGCGGCACTTCCAGAGGCAGATCGCATATCGCACTTCGACTGGGTTCGCGTTTGGAAGGTAGAGAAAAATCACACAAAATAATAACTATTTTGCACTACTTATATAAGTAATTTACCCATAAATTTTGTAGATATCATTTTTTTTTCTACTTTTGTCGACGGTTGCAAAAAACCAACAGGGCTCGGATGGTGAAATAGGTAGACACGCCGGACTTAAAATCCTGTGATCAGTAATGGTCGTGCGGGTTCGATTCCCGCTCCGAGTACGATGTAAAACGCTAATAATCTGATAGTTAGATTGTTAGCGTTTTTGCTTTGGTGCTTTTGTCAACCAAATGTCAACATTTGGGGTGCGTCAACAAAAAAAGCACTATCAAAGTATTAGCTTAGAAGAGTGCCTTTAGCGTTAACATCGTGCATACTGCGTTAATGTTGAGATAAATAGTTGGAGCTAAGATCTTAGCCCTCAACAGTCATAAGCCCACCAAAAACCCACATCAAAGTGAATAGGAGAAGCCCCATACCCCCTATTTTTAGTATATAACGAAAAGAAACTAGTGATGCTATAAAAAAAAATTGTATTTTTTTGAGCAGGGTTGCACCTCACCTATACCCCAAGTATAATAGAGGCATCAATCGAGAGTTTACGGCTGATCTCTCGTGCAATAGATAGGGTGGGTTCGCAACGTCCGTTGAGGTAGTCGCTAATGCGTGATGGACTTACACCCAACATCTCGGCTATCTTCTTCTGCGTTAGCTTCATTTCGTACATTCTTAGCTTTAGAATATCTGCTAATGTTGGTTGTGCTATTGGATAGTGAATATCCTCATAGTCTGCTATAAGGTTTGATAGCAATGCCAACTCAACAGAGCTTCGATCATCCTCTGGAGTCTGCTCGCCTACAACCAACAACAACTCCTCTATACGCTCCATTGTAGCGTTGTACTCGACTTCGTTTTTAATGTGTGTCATAACTTCTAAATTTTTGAACAGTCAATCTTGTCGTACTCCTTGTGTGTGCCAATAAAGCGGATATAGACCATCTTTATTCTGAACTGTACAAGGGCAACCAACCTGTAATCATTACCTTTGATATTGAACACAAATCGCTGATTTCCGACACTATCAACCGAATTAAAATCCCTCTTAATATCTGCGAACATATCCCACGATACTTTCGATGTCTTTTTATACCACTCCTCGATGGCACTCTTTGCATCTGCGTGTCGCTCATAATATTCGACTAAAGTTTTACGTGCAATAACTCTCATTATCCTTTTGTTTATAGCGCAAAGATAATACATTTATTTTGAAAAACAAAATTATATTTTGAAATTTGGAATATCTTAGATGTTGTTTCACACAAAAGCACCCTCGAAGTAGAACCTCCGAGAGTGCCAGTTTATCAATCAGCCACCAAAGTAGCTTCGCAAAGAAGCTACTATTAAATCAAAATCCAAAATCAGATCAAAATAGCGCATAGCATTTTTTAAGCAGAAAAAGTTAAACAGATTCTAATTTAAAATGCAAACGTTTGTTCAATACAGCTCTTTTTTTGTACTTTTGTCGCACAGAGTCATTAAGTAGTGTAAAACAATTATTGCCATATTTTTAAAAGCACTCTTAAAAACACACCAATAATTATTTTACACTACTTATATACCTTTAATATGCTGAATTCAACCTGCAAATGCAACTGAATTGAGGTCAAGAAACTATAGGGACATAAGAAAAGGCGAAACAAATCGGAGCCAGGCTCAAATTTATTCCGCCTAAGCGATAAAAT
>JBCQVD010000006.1:0-36050 GCA_047173405.1 Rikenellaceae bacterium | reverse complement strand
TCATCGAACAATCCTCGCTTACCTGTACTCTTAAAAATCATATCTGCATTTGCTTTAATTACAATGTAAAGATAGTGATAATTTACTGAATTACAAAGACTTAATTTTTAGAAGTCCCCATAAATTTATTTACGTAACAACTTAAATCTCAAAATTTATTAAATGCCAAATGCATTTAAACCCAATACGAACTGTGAGTAAGTTCTCGATATTTTATTTTTAGATCTCGCTTACCGAAGCCTCCGAGAAGAACACCTCGCGGTTATCCTTAACGCTCTCGTTGCCTGTAATGGTCAATGGAAGTGTGAAGTTATGGTCAGCCGACGATGTAGCTACAACCACCTCGTAGTCGCCAGGTTTAACATACCACTTACCATCCTCCCAAAGAGAGATCAACTCTGGTAGGAATTCGAATGTAAGTCTCTTGCTCTCACCCGCCGCTAGCTCCACGCGTTGGAAGCCTTTGAGCTGAATTGGCTTGATGTTGATACCTTCGCTCTTAGGTTTGATGTAGAGCTGTACAACCTCAGCGCCAGCCATCTTGCCGCTATTTGTAACGTTGAGTGAAATTGTAACGTTGTCGGCTCCAATCTTAGCCTCCTGAGTTGCTGTTACGTTGTCGAGTGTGAAAGTTGTGTAACTCAAACCATAACCAAATGGATACGCCACAAGACCATCCATCTTAGAGCCATAGTTATAACATAGTGGCTGTTTAGCGTCTGTTGCAGGGTAGCTCTGGCTCAACTTACCCGATGGGCTTACCTTACCCGCTAGGATGTCCGCCACAGCGCGACCACCCTCCTCACCTGGGTACCATGCGTGGAGAATCGCAGCTGCACCGTTGCGGATCTTTTCGCTTAGAAGCTGTGCGCGACCACCGAACAGAACCACGACAACGGGAGTCTTAGAGTCGATCAACTCCTCAACGAAAGCCTCCTGCTCACCTGGCATCCTGATGCCTTTACGGTTACGTCCCTCGCCACAGCTAAGGATATGCTCACCCATCGCGGCGATCACGACATCACTCTTGCCCGCTAGCTTTATTGCGCGAGACCATGATGTAGGGTCACTAGTCTCTTCGAGCATCTTCTCAATGGCGAGGATCTTCTCGTTCTTGATACGTGCGTCACCACCAGCCTCAGCCTTGTTGCGTTCGTGACCATCCCACGAGCAACCTCTCTCGTGTGAGAGTTTGAATTCACCGCCTAGAGCCTGCTCAAGACCCTCCTTAAGGGTGTAGACTTTTGTAGCTTCGACGTCGGCCTGCTTACCTTGGAAGAATGTGTGGTGGGCTTGGTATGTGTAGTCGCCGAGCATCGCCCAGATAGAGTTGGCGTTAGGACCAACAAGGGCAACCTTAGGTTTTGCTGTGTTGAGTGGAAGTGTACCATCATTCTTTAGAAGCACCACACCTTGAGATGCAAGGTCGTAGGCTAGTTGGCGATATTTTGGAGCGTCAAGCTCTAGCGCCTTATCATCCATAAATACAGGGTTAGCATCAAGCAGACCTAGGCGAGCCTTCATGCGTAGGTTTGACTTTACAGCCTCTTCGATACGCTCCTCGCTCACGCGACCATCCTTAAGGAGTTGAGGTATATTTAAAAATGCCTCAAGGTCGCACAACTCAGTATCGGCACCTGCGTTGAGTGCCTTCTCTGCGCGGTCGATAAAGTGGTTAGGGTTACCTTTGGCTGCCCACTTGATACCTATTGCGAAGTAGTCGCTCACGATCACACCGTCAAAAGCTAAGTAGTCGCGAAGTAACTCCTTGATAAAATAGTGGTTGGTGATGGCTGTCTCATCTTTGAAAGAGTGGTACCCAGGCATGATTGATTTGTTGCCAGAGACCTTGATACCCACCTCGTGAGGGGTGATGATCTCCTCCATCACCTCCTTCTCGGGGAGTGATATTCCGCCACCGTAACCAAGGAAGTGTTTGGTACATGTCGCTACGCCTGTCCTTAGATCATCGCCTTGAAGACCACGGATAAAGGCGTCGCCAAGCACTGAGGTGAGGTAGCCATCCTCGCCGTAGCCCTCCTCTACGCGGTTGAAGTGTTGTGACCTCACAACATCAACCATGGGCGAAAGTGCCATCGTAGCGCCATAGCTGCGCATCGATTCGCGTGTGTACTCACTCTTAAGAGATACCAGTGCAGGGTTCCATGTCGCTGAGACTCCAATCTGTTGAGGGTATGTGGTAGCCCCCTTGGTTGAGAATCCTGTGATAGCCTCTTCGTGGAAGATAGCGGGTAGACCAGTGCGGGTATGTTTAACAAGGTAGTCTTGTAGATCTGCAACAAATTGTCGTAGCTCTTCGGGGGTGAAATCTTGCGAGATTGCAAACTGAGCGATATGTCCAATACCATGAGGTATATGTTTGCGACAGAGTTCAAGAGACAGCTTACCATCCTCCATAAGTTGGTTTGAGCGCATGCTACCCATCTGAGCAATACGCTCATCGAGAGTCATAGCGTGGTAGATGGAGTCAATTTGAGCCTCTATCTTGTCGTTAGAGAAGGGTTCTGCTACGATCTGGCTTCGAGAGCCGCTCTCTGCGCTGCAAGAGATAGATAATGCCGCTAATAAAATGGCACATAATTTTTTCATAGGTGTGAATTTTAGTTTGAGTTACAAAGATATAAAAACTAGGATTATTATGCAAAAAAAGGATATTATTTATATCTTTGTGGGGTAAAAAAATCAAAACCTAAAATATAAAATGAATAAAGTGACCAAATGGGGTATTATAACTCTAATTGCTGCGGGCGTAGGGGGTGGAATATATATTCAGAAGAGTTCTCTCTTTGACCCCGACCAGATGGAGGAGCCACCAGTAAAGAGCACCGAGAGCCAGAAGAAGAGCCTTAATGTAAATGCGATAATAATGAGACCTCAATCTATTGTCGACCTCTTCAATACCACGGGAGTACTCCATCCCGACGAGATGGTTGATCTATCGTTTGAGAGTTCGGGTAAGATCGTAAGTATTAACTTTGAGGAGGGTACCTTAGTAAAAAAAGGTGATCTGTTGGCGACAATCAACTGTTCGCAGCTACTCGCCGAGAAGCAGCGTCTTACCGCCCAGCTTAAGCTAGCTAATGATAGGGTATATCGTCAAAGTACACTTCTCAAGCGAGATGCCGTGAGTCAAGAGGCTCTGGAGCAGGTGCAGACAGCGCTCGCCACACTACAAGCCGATATAGATATTATAGATGCGAAGATTGCATTAACCAAGCTGTATGCACCTTTTGACGGAACGATCGGTCTAAGACAGGTTAGTTTGGGTAGCTACGCAACACCTACCACGGTGGTGGCTAAGTTAACCAAGATGTCTCCTTTGAAGATTGAGTTCTCAGTGCCTGAGCGATACGCTCAAACCATAGACGTAGGCACAAAGCTAGAGTTTAGAGTCGAGGGCGAGTTGGAGACTTTCAAGGCTTCGGTATATGCAACCGAATCAACCGTAGACCCCGAGCTACACCAATACACTGTGCGTGCCATATACCCCAATAGCCGAGGTCAACTGATGCCGGGTCGCTACGCTGCGGTGACGCTCCATAAAGAGGAGATAAGCGATGCGTTGGCGGTACCTTCGGAGTCGATAGTGCCTGAGATGGGTAAGGACAAAGTCTACCTATACCGCTCGGGTAAGGCTACGCCAGTTGAGATTGTGACGGGTCTACGCACGGAGAGCCAAGTACAAGTTGTCAAGGGTCTAAACGTAGGTGATACACTTGTTGTTTCAGGTACTCTACAGCTGCGTATGGGGCTAGATATTACACTAGATCAGGTTGATTAACGATGAATATTTCGGAACTTAGTATCCGCCGCCCCGTAATGGCGACGGTGCTCACGATGGTAATTCTACTCTTCGGTTTTATCGGTTATAGTAGCCTTGGAGTGAGGGAGTATCCATCTGTTGATTACCCTATAATCTCGGTTACTTGTACATACTCGGGAGCCAACCCCGATGTTATCGAGAGCCAGATCACTGAGCCTCTGGAGCAGGAGATAAATGGTATTCCTGGTATCCGTACACTAACGAGTGTTAGTAGACAAGGTAGCTGTAATATACGTATCGAGTTCGAGCTAACAACCGATATGGAGACCGCAGCCAATGACGTGCGCGATAAGGTCTCTAAGGCGCAGCGCCGTCTGCCCAACGACTGCGACCCTGCCACAGTGACCAAAGCGGACGCGGACGCTTATGCAATCATAGGCGTCTCGCTAATGAGTCGTAAGCGTTCGCTACTCGAACTAAGCGAGATCGCAGACCTTACCGTGAAGCAGCAGCTGCAAACGATTGCAGATGTTAGTGGAGTGGATATATGGGGTGAGAAGCAGTATACTATGAGGCTGTGGCTCGATCCAGTGAAGTTGGCTGGTTATGGACTTACCCCCTTAGACGTAAGAGACGCTATCGACCGCGAGAATGTGGAGCTTCCTTCGGGTAGTATCGAGGGTAATACCCTTGAACTTGCCATACGTACCCTCGGTCAGATGTCCACAGCCCAAGAGTTTAACGACCTTATTATCCGAGAGCAGAATGGAACCATCGTGCGCCTAAGCGATGTGGGGCGCGCGGAGTTGGGTGCCTCGACTATCAAGAGTTATCTGAAGATTAATGGTGTGCCTATGGTGAATATTGCGATTATTCCGCAGCCTGGAGCTAACCACATCGAGATCTCGGACGCCGTGAGGCGAAGAATGAAGACCATGGAGAAGGATCTTCCCGAGGATGTTAAGTACGACTATGTCTTTGACAGTACGGAGTTTATTCGTGCCTCGATAGCGGAGGTTAAAGATACCGTGTATATCGCTTTTATACTTGTGATTATCATAATCTTCCTCTTTCTTCGAGATTGGCGTGTCACTATCATCCCGTGTATCGTTATCCCTGTGTCGCTTATTGGAGCATTCTTTGTGATGTATATGGCAGGTTTCTCCATCAATGTACTTACTATGCTCGCTATTGTGCTGTCGGTGGGTCTGGTGGTCGATGACGCCATAGTGATGACGGAGAACATATATATACGTATTGAACGCGGCATGAAGCCCTTTGATGCGGGTATTGAGGGTGCGCGCGAGATCTTCTTTGCTGTGATATCGACTACGGTAACTCTTGTTGCGGTGTTCCTTCCTATCGTCTTTATGGAGGGTATGACGGGGCGTCTGTTTAGGGAGTTTAGCCTTGTTATTACAGGTACAGTTGTGATATCTTCGTTCACGGCACTTACGATCACCCCTATGTTGGCGACCAAGTTGCTTAAGAAACGCGATAAACAGAGCCGTTTCTATCTGTGGACAGAGCCATTCTTTGAGGGGATGAATGCGATATATATTCGCTCTTTGAGAGCCTTTATGAAGGTTCGTTGGGTAGCTCTTGTGGTTGTTGCAGCTATCTTCGCACTTATTGTGGTACTCTGGAATATTGTCCCTGCCGAGATGTCACCAATGGAGGATAGATCTCAGATCACTGTTCAAACTCGCACGGCGGATGGTATCACATACGAGTATATGCGCGACTATAATGAGGATGTAACAAACCTTATAGATTCGCTCGTTCCCGATGCTGAGTCTATACTCTCGCGCGTGTCGGGAGGCTGGGGTTATATCCGTGTCAATCTCAAGAATATCAAAGATCGTGATTACACCCAGATGGAGCTAGCCGAGAAGGTTAGTCAAGCGGTGAGAACCAAGACCAAGGCTCGATCATTCGTACAACAGCAAGCCTCTATCGGTAGTGGCGGTGGCGGTATGCCTATCCAATACGTAATTCAGGCGGTGTCGAAGGAGCGCCTGGAGGAGGTGTTGCCTAAGTTTATGGCGGCGGTGAGCGAAAACCCCACTTTCCGTCAAGGTGATGTCGACCTAAAGTTCAGCAAGCCAGAGACTCAAATACACATCAATCGTAATAAGTCGAATATCTTGGGTGTCAGTACCTTTAATATTGCTCAGACACTTCAGTATGCACTTAGTGGTCAGCGTCTGGGGTACTTCTACATGAATGGTAAGCAGTACTCAATTTATGCCGAGATCAACCGCCAGCAGCGTAATAAACCATCCGACTTGAAGTCTCTCTACGTGCGCAGTGATCGTGGTGAGATGATACCTCTGGATAACCTTATCACTCTGAGTGAGAGTATCTCGCCGCCGCAGCTCTATCGCTACAATCGCTTTGTTGCGGCGACGATCTCCGCGGGACTCACCGAAGGAAAGACCATAGGCGATGGTATTGAGCAGATGGATAAAATTGCCGATGAGCTACTTGACGATACCTTCCGTACCGCTCTCAAGGGGCAGAGTAAGGAGTTTATGGAGAGCTCGTCGAGTTTGATGTTTGCCTTTTTGTTGGCGCTAATTCTTATCTTCTTGATCCTAGCGGCTCAGTTTGAGAGCTTCAAGGATCCATTTGTGATTATGATTACGGTGCCTTTGGCAATCGCTGGAGCGCTGATCTTCATGTCGCTGTGGGGCGTGACAATGAATATCTTTAGCCAGATAGGTATCATTATGCTTATCGGTCTTGTGGCGAAGAATGGTATCCTTATTGTCGAGTTTGCCAACCAAAAGCAGGCGGCAGGAGAGGATAAGTTTGAGGCTATTATCTTGGCATCATTGCAACGTCTGCGTCCAATCCTTATGACTAGTGCCTCGACGGTTTTAGGTCTTATCCCACTCGCCTTTGCCTCGGGTGAGGGTTGTAATCAACGTATAGCCATGGGTAGCGCTGTGGTAGGGGGCATGATCGTCTCGACTCTACTTACAATGTATATCGTTCCAGCAATTTATAGTTATCTTTCAACTACTAGAAACAATGAGTAAGTTTTTAATTGTCATAGCCTCTCTCTTTTGGGTGGCAACATCATTCGCAGCCAACACACTGGAGACTCTAAGTAGCTGCTTGCGCTCGGGGCTAGAGAATAGCTATTCGTTACAGATCGTGCGTAACGAAGAGCAGGCGCACCACAATAACGCAACGCGAGCAAATGCAGGGCAGCTGCCTACGGTCTATATTGATGGGGATTACAGCAGCGATTTTGATAAGACTAAATATAGCAGCAACGGCACGACAACCAGAACAACACCTACTGAGCATGATTGGAGCTTAGGTCTCTCTGCGGCATGGACCGTATTTGATGGTTTTCGTATTGAGGCGGCCTACGATCGTCTTATGGAGCTTAAGCGACAGAGTATCATAACAACAAGAGTAGAGTTGGAGAACTATATCGCGGGGCTTGCTGCCGAGTACTACAACTACATCCACCAACGTAGCCGCCTGCGTAACTATCAGTACGCCGTTAACCTCTCGCGCGAGAGACTCCGTATTGTCGAGGCACGCTACCATGTCGGTAACTTCTCGCGCCTCGACTACCAGCAAGCGAAGGTTGACTTCAATGTCGACAGCGCCAATCTTATCAAGCAGCATGAGGTGGTCTCCTCTTCGCAGATTACCCTTAATGAGATGATGTCAAATGAGGATTTCGATACCTTTATTGAACCCTACGACACAATCATCAAGCTGAATACATCGCTTCGTTACGACCACATTCTGGATAATGCCATGGAGTCAAATGCACAGCTAAAACAGGCGGCGCAGAGTGTAGCAATCTCTGAAATTGATCTGCGCGAAGTGCTTTCACGTAACTACCCCTACGTTGGATTCTCTACATGGTATGGCTATAGCAAGGATTACACTAGGAGCACAGTTAATTCGCGTACAGGGACTTTGGGGCTAAATGTTGCGCTGAGCGTTGACTTCTACCTCTTTGATGGTACGCGTCGCAGTAAACGCCAAAATGCGGAGTTGGATATCGCCAACGCCAAACTTAAGGAGAAGGATATAGATATCAAAATCCGCTCTGATCTGTCCAATATCTGGCAGGCATACATCAATAACCAGAGCCTACTATCCTTGGAGCAGAGCAGCCTTATTGCAGCTAAGGACAACTACGAGATCGCTATGGAGCGATATATGTTGGGTGACCTTTCGGGTATCGAGATGCGCGAAGCGCAGCAGAGCCTACTCGATGCCGAGGAGCGAATCCTTGAGGCTACCTTTAATATCAAACTGTGCGAGATATCACTTCTTCAGATAAGTGGGGCAATTACCTCCTATCTTGAGTGATAAGTGGTTAGTGTTTAATGTTTAATGTTAAGTGTTAAGTGTTAAGTGTTAAGTGTTAAGCGTTAAGTGCTAAGTGTTAAGTGTTAAGTGTTAAGTGTTAAGTGTTAAGTGTTAAGTGTTAAGTGTTAAGTGTTAAGTGTTAGTTTCTTAACATTTAACGCTAAACTCTAAACATTAAACGGTTTTTCGGTTCAGACACTTTGGTGTTTGATAAATTTCATAGGGGTGGTTGGTTACTCAAATTTATTTGAAGTAATCAACTATCCCTCTGAAATATTATAACTTTAGGTATAATCCGAAAACCGCTATAAAAGAAAAGCTCCGCGGGGAGCACCCCGCCGCTGTCCGCGGAGGACAGTAAGAAACAGTGTGTGGAGCTGCCCACCTAAGGCAGTAAGAAACAGTGTGTGGACCTGCCCACCTAAGGCAGTAAGAAACAGTGCAAGAAGCTGTCCGCGTAGGACAGTAAGAAACAGTGTGTGGAGCTGCCCACCTAAGGTAGTAAGAGGCAGAAGTAAAAAGGGTTTATTAGCTCTCTTGTTGAGGTGGAGAGTACCTCTCTTTATACTCTTGCGGAAGGATGCCAAACTCCTTCTTGAAGCACTCCCTAAAGTAGCGCAGGTCGCTAAAGCCAACGTCGTATGTTACATCGGCTATGGTGTAGCGCCCTGTCTTTAGGAGGGTGGCAGCGCGCTTAAGGCGTATAGAGCGTATCAGGGCGTTGGCGGTCATATTAATGAGCGACTTAAGCTTCTTGTTGAGAACCAGAGAGGTCACACCCATATAGCTACATAGGCTATTGACCACTAGCTCGGGGCTATGGATATTCTCCTCGATATACTCACTTAGTCGCTTTAGGAAGAGGTGGTCGGCATTACTGATTGTCGACTCTAGCTGGGACTCATCATCCTGCATAAGGTTATACTTTGTAGCCATTAGTTTGCGGTTACGAAGTATTGAGTTGACGCTCTCAAGAAGCACATCATTACTAAATGGTTTGCAACAGTAACCATCGGCTTGGGTGCGATAACCTGTGGCAATATCCTCATCGCCGCTCTTGGCGGTGAGCAACACGATTGGAATATGCGATGTGCGGTTATCTGTTTTTATTCGTTTGAGAAGCTCTAACCCATTTAGCTTAGGCATCATAACATCGCTTATTATGATGTCGGGCATCTCGTCGAGGCACGTTTGCCACCCCTGCTCACCATCGCAAGCAGTCGTTATGGAGTAGCTTTGAGAGAAGATATCCTCTAGCAGTTTAAGCATCTCGATATTATCATCTATAATCAATAACGAAGGTAACGTGTTACTATCCTCACCATACAGTCTGGAGAGTTGCAGTTGGCTCTCTTGTTGTTGTGCTGTGGCTTCGGAGTCATTCACAGGGGATGAAGCCTCAGCTCTTAGTTCGGTCTGTTGAGTCGAAGGTTTAGGTAGGCGGACGTAGAATGTTGTTCTTTGGTCGGGCTGTGAAGTAAACCATATCTCGCCATGGTGTAGCTCCACGAGGCTCTTGGTTAGGTGGAGACCGACACCGCTACCTCCCATCTCGCGCGAGGAGTCGCTGCTAAGGCTAAAGAAGTGTTCGAAGATATGCTCTTTTGCCTCGTCACTGATCCCTGCGCCGCTATTACTCACCGAGAGCACTATGTTGCGACCCTCGTCTTCGAGAGTAAAGCTTATATCTCCATTTTGGGGCGTGTTCTTCATCGCGTTGGAGATGAGGTTATATAGTATCTGCTCCATTAAGTATGGATCATAATCTATATAAAGAGGTCTCTGCTCGGAGCTGAAACTGAGGGTTATGCTCTTCTGCTCTGCCCAGAAAGAGAACTGCATGAAGAGTGTACGCGATGTGGCTTCGATGTCGCCATTATGTTTTTCGCACTTCAGCTTGCCGCTCTCCTGCTTTGTGTGGCTTAGTAGCTCGTTGATGAGTCGAAGCAGAGAGTTGCCGTTATGTTGCATGGTCTTGAGGTAGCCATGCCACTTAGTGTTTGAGGTTATCTGCGTCTCGCGCATTAAGCTTTGTAGTGGCGAGAGTATCAGTGTCAGCGGGGTGCGCAGCTCGTGTGAAATGTTGGTAAAGAAGAGCGTGCGCATCTCTAACAACTCCTCGATCTTGCGGCGTTCCATCTTTGATATCTCCATAGCTTCGTGGCGCTTTAGACGCTCCGAGTAGTACTGCACCACTACGTATGCAGCCAATGTGAGGAGCAAGAAGTAGAACAAAAAGGCGTACCATGTTGCCCATATAGGTGGCTCGATAACTATTCTCTGTTTCAGCACCGTCGCCGAGAAGATATCGCTGCTATTAGCGGCTCGAAGCAAGAAGGTGTACTCTGCGGGGCGGAGGTTTTTATAGGTTACGCGGTTGCTATGGTTGTGTGCTCTATTCCAATCCTTATCCACGCCGCTTAACATGTAGTCGAATTCAGCGTGTTCGGGGTTTGAGAAGTTTAGAGCCGCGAAGGTTATTGTAAATGTATTCTCGTCGTGGTTTAACTTAATATCTCCACTACTAGTGATATACTTAGGGTCGCTCTGCGCGTAGATGCTCTGGTCGAAGAGCGAGAAGTCGGTAATTGTCGGTATAGCCTCTGTTGTATCGAGCGATATATGGCGGGGGTTAATGTAGTTTATACCGTTGCAGCTACCGAAGACGAGGGTGCCATCGGAGAGCTGTGCCGTTGCATATTCGCAGAATTCGTAATCGTTGAGTCCATCGAAGATATCGTATGTTGTCGCCTCGCCCTTGGAGCTATCAATGCGACTGAGTCCTCGGTTTGTTGAGACCCAGATATTTCCTGTAACATCCTCGATAGCCGATTTGATGGAGTTGTTCGACAATCCATTTTTTGTTGTGTAGTTATCACCAATGAGGTACTCCCCCTTGCTGTTTTGGCTAATTGTGAAGAGTCCGTACCCTAGAGTGCAGTACCATATATCTCCATTTTGAAGTTGTAGGGTAGATAGTATGTGTTGATTCTGTGTTGTGTTGGCTAAAATAGGTGTTATAGTCGGTTTTAGAGCGTTTTTTTGATCTGCTACAATCATAGCGAGTCCACTAGCTGTTGAGATCCATAGGTTGCCTTTAGTATCTGACATAACGCTGCGAACAACATTCGATGGAAGCTTATCGTCGGTTGTGAAGCGCGTTGTCGTGCCATCTGTTAGGTTGTGGCGTATAAGACCGTAATTATATGTTGATACCCATAGGTTTGATCCGTCAATATGTAGTTGACGCATTGACGCATCTTCGAGAATAGGGGTGGGTGTGTCACTAAAGTCGCTGTTACATTGGTAGACATACTTACCAGTTGACACGAAGTACCTCTCTGCGCTCGGGTCGTAGATTATATCAGCGATCGGCGATCGCTCAAGGATATGCTTGCGCGCAGAGCTAGCCGAGAGGCTATCTAGGATGTAGAGACCTCGGCTATCGGTACCTACAAGTATTTCATCTTGGGGGGTTATGCAGAGGCTCTGTATAACGTTATTTTCGAAATTGACCGATGTCTTTTTGAACGGATGTCTATTAATCTCGTACCTGCGTAGACCTTGGCGAGCTATGGCAATCCATATACCTCCTGCATGGTCTGAGATGATATTATTTATGATTAGATTTTGGTACGTGTCGACCTTAACGGGACGGCTAAATTTTTGCTGCTTAGGGTTGTATTGTGTGTAGTAGAGACCAAAAGATGAGGCGTACCATAGCCTGTCACCGCTCCAGCAGATATTCCTAGAGTGGGTGATGATATTGGAGTGTATCTTATAGCTCTTCTCCTCGGGGTTATAGGTTATTAGACCTTTGTTGGTGGAGATAATAAGGGTGTTGCCACGACTACATATACCAGAGATGTATCTATTGCCGATAATATCGTCGACCACGAGTGAGTCCCTCTGCTTATCGAAGTATTGCAGAGCTGTACCTTTGCCGACATATTCGGTCGAGTTTGCAACAGTCATAGCATTGCGTATGCCCAGCCCTTTATGTGTTCCAAACTCTTTGAAGGAGGTTATACGTTCGTTGTTTATCTCTAACTGAATATATTTGCTCTTCCTATTCTCAATTATCCAGAGTCTATTCTCTGGAGCACGGTATATCCCTGCAACGGTCACAAGTGAGCATGTTTGTTGGCAATCAATAAGCTCGCTATAGTGAAAAAAGCGATTGCGATCTTTGACGTAACAGTACAGCCCTTTGTCAGCTGTGCCGAGCCAGATATTACCTGAGTTGTCTTCGCAGAGCGACACTATGAGGTTATCGCCAAGACCGAGATCTCCGATATTATATATTTTGAACTCCAGACCATCGTACCTATTGAGTCCATCGTTGGTGGCAATCCATATATAACCCTCCGAGTCTTGGATGATGTCGTTGGCATTATTTTGGCTAAGTCCGTTGAGTGTGGTTAGGCTGCGCGAGGTGTACTCTTGTTGTGCACTGAGATCTCCAGCCCAAAGTAAAAGAGTAAGAATAGTTATATATTTTGTGATGTAGCGCAGCATTTAATTAAAAAACGTTAATTAAAGCGAAAGATAGTAATTTTTTTTGTAATACTCTAATTTACATAGCTAAAAAAATATTGGTGTCCGACATTTTACACAACTTAAATGTGAGTTTTGGATAAGAAATCCTTATCCAAAACTCACGTTAATAAAAAAACGTGAGTTCGAAAAATATTCAAACTCACGTCCTTTATAAAGAGACTAATACTTAGAACCTGTTTAAGTTTTATATTTTCGTTCTTTTTGTCTCTTTCGCATCATTCTTCACACTTCAAAATCGTTAAATAGAACCACTATTCGCCTTATTCGAGGTGTAAAAACTGATACAAAACAGCTCTAAAATAACTTCGATACAAAATTTAAATAGTTTCTTAGTTCTTCTTCTTCTTTTGTGGTGTTCCGTACATAGCGTCAGTGTTGTGAACAACGTTAGACTTCTTACCTTGGATCTTCTTCTGAGCCTCAGAAGATACCTCCTTAGTAGAGATAACCTTACCGTTAACAGCAAGCTCTAGCTTGTTTACATCACCCTTAGACTCGAACTCGAAACCTACATAAGAAGTTGAGTGTGGAGCGATCTTAACAACCTGCTCTTTCTTGTTCTCGCCATTGTCAGTGCAGCTAACTGTCAAAGATACCTCATTGTCGGTGTTGTTGCGCATGTACTGCTCAACGATAACTGTCTCGTCGATAACGTCAGCTTGGATATCACCATAAGCAACACCCGTGTAAGCGATCTTGAATGCGTGAGCATACTCTGATGGCTTGTTCTTAGGGAATGTGATCTCAAGACCAGTCTTAGTCTGTGCCCATGTGATCTTCTCGTCAGAACCTAGAAGTGATACAGAAGTAACCTTGAGGTCTTTACCATTAGCAGCAGCTAGTGAACGAAGATTGATCTTACCGTTGTTCTCTGCCCAATCAAGTGTGATAGCGTATAGGTAGTCGCCGTTCATTGTGTAACGAATGTCGTTTGCAGAGTACTTAGTAGCTATGCGGTCAGTCATATAACCAGCTGTGCTCTTAGCATCGCCCTCACCCCAACGTACCCAGTGACGAGTGTTGTAGATAGCCTCACCATTGATACCTAACCACTTACCAAGCTCAGAAAGAACATACTGTTGCTCCTCGGTGATTGTACCCTCCATCTTAGGACCAACGTTAAGAAGAAGGTTACCATTCTTACTTACGATATCAACGAAGTCATCAATTACGTGGTTTGGAGTCTTGTTCTCCTCATCTGGAGTGTAGCTCCATGACTTGTTACCAATAGAGGTGTCAGTCTGCCATAAGAAACGACGGATGCGATCACTCTTACCACGCTCGATATCAAATACCTGGCTACTGTCACCAAATCCACACTTAGTATTAACTACTACCTCTTTACCCCAGTCAATAGCGTTGTTGTAGTAGTATGACATAAATTTGTAGAATGTAGGTTGGAAAGGATACTTACCAACAGTCCAGTCAAACCAGATAATCTCAGGTTGGTATTGGTCGATAAGCTCATACATGTGAAGCAACCACTGCTCACGAGACTCCTCGTTAGAACCTGGGTATTGTCCACAGTATGGAGTCATTCCCTTACCCTCAGGTTGCTCGATACGTTGACCATAAAGAGTACAATCAGTGTCACGAACGTCTGAAGGGAACTTCATACCTTGGTTGTAGAACCATGGGTTCTCAGCACGGTGAGATGATAGACCAAAGATAAGACCCTCCTCACGTACAGCCTTTGAAAGCTCGCCGATGATATCGCGACCAGGACCCATATCTACTGCATTCCACTTGTTCCATACACTGTTGTACATCGCGAAACCGTCGTGGTGCTCTGCTACTGGTACTACATACTTAGCACCTGAACCCTTGAAGATCTTAGCCCACTCGCTAGCATCGAAATCTGGAGTCTTGAACATAGGGATGAAATCCTTATAACCGAACTCAGTCACAGGACCATACTTCTCAACGTGGTATTGGTTGATCTTGCTGTTCTCTGTGTACATCCAACGTGCATACCACTCGCTACCATAAGCAGGCACAGAGTAAACACCCCAGTGGATGAAGATACCAAGCTTTGAGTCGGTAAACCAATCTGGAATAGTGTAGTTTTGGGCAATGTTAACCGAGTCAGCCTTAAATACACTTGTACCCTTAGGAGAATCAGTTGTGCTGATGTCTGGGTAGTAGCCAGGGTCTGAAGCGCATGAGACACAAACGCTCATAGCCGCTAGAGCCGAAATAATAGTTGTTTTCATAGATAAATAAATTAGTGTTAGAAATATTAAATTATTTTGATTTTTACTTGATCTTTCATTCCGTCAACCTTGTAACCACCCCTCTTAGAGCCGTTAGCAACAGGCCACGCATCGTCCCAAGAGTGTAGGGTGATTGTCACCTCGCCAGTCTTAAGAGCCTTGACGCGTCCGAACTTATCAACGGTGGCGATGCTCTTATCGCTTGATACCCATATCACACCATTGCGCGTTGCGTTGCTAGGTGTCACAACATCCTTAAGTTGAGCTATTTCTCCCGCCTTTATTGTCGATGGAGCACTTGTGATCTCGATCTTTTTAACCTTTGTGTAGGCGTGCTTGTCAACCTCTGCCTTAAGTTCCAAATAAGCCTTCTTCTGCTCAGGCGTAAGCTTTTTGAGGTCGAGTCCTGCGTACCAGTATCTCTCCCATCCTAACTTGCGACCCTTTACTCCATGTATCTCCTCGGGATCTGTGCGAAGGTCAAAGAATCGACCCTCAGGGTAGTCTGCGTTGGGTGCGTAGTACTTAAAGTCGGGTGTCTGAGCGTAGCGCATCATAACCTCCAAGTTGTTTTGTGTGTTGTTGGCGTTGTACCACTTGTAGATATGTGGGCGGTGAGCCTCTTCGCTCTTGCCTTGAAGTTGACTCCACAAACTCACACCATCAATCTTATTAGCGTTAGGAATCTCGATTCCTGCGGCTGTCATGATTGTAGGGTAGATATCTGTTATATCCACCGCTGGCTCATACGTGCGCATATCCTTACCTTTAGCTGCGGGGATAAGTTTTGGGGCGCTGAAGATTAGAGGCACCTGCTCTCCGCGGTATGTGGTCGAACCCTTACCTCCCTTGTGTACCTTGCCATCCTTCATGCGGAAGGTGACGAACTCTTTACTTCCGTTATCACCCATCACGATGATTATGGTGTTGTCGCGCAGCCCTAGCTCTTCGACCTTATCCACCACGCGACCAATCATCTTGTCGGTGTAGCGGATCATATCGGGGAAGTACTCCCTAAGGTCGTTCTTGTTACTCTCGTCGGTGGTGTCAAAGACACTGCGTGGCTTAGAGTCGGGCGTTGGTTTGTGGTCGTCGTGGATAAGTACAAGAGAGTAGTAGATAAAGAAAGGATCATTTTGGTTCTTCTCAATAAACTCTAGCGTCTTGCGGTTAAACATATCGGGACCATACCATCGGCGGTCAGTGGCGGGGTCTAAATCTGTGCGACCGTTATAGTTTTCGATCTTGTCGTTAACCACCAAATCGGGGTTTATAAAGCGCTGATTGGCGTATACCATATCAAAGCAAGAGTAGTCATCCCAACCAAAGGCTGAGATATGGCGTACTGCTGGAACCTCGATTGAGCCGCGGCTCTGCTTCCACTTACCATAAACGGCTGTTTTGTAACCATTAGCTTGGAATACATCGCCATAGGTTATCTGTGACTCGTGGAGAGCCTTGGTCTCAATATAGTTACGACCATTGTTCATTCCCGTCATAAGAGCCACGCGAGTAGCCTCACTAAGGGCGTGCGAATAGGCGTGCGAGCACAAGACACCCTCTTGGGCAAGTTTGTCAATATTTGGTGTTGAGAGCTTCTCGTCTGTAAAGTGTTTCTGTGAAGATGTAATGCTCTCAAGTCCATAAGCTGAGACACCAAAAGAGCTTAGGTCATCAATGAGGATCATGATGACGTTGGGTTTGTCGGCTCTTGGTGTTGCCGCTTGAGTGGGTGTCGCACCCATCGCCAGTGCGGCACCTGTTGCTAAAGAGTAAAATTTTAGGTTCTTCATCTCTATAAGTTATTTAGCTATTACGGGGTAGTCGGGTGTAAAGATATTAACTCGTGGAGCACCTGTGCCGCGCGCGAATTTAAGTTGTCGATCACACTCTTCACGAAGCTCCTCAACGAGACCAGCATAGATATTGTTATCTATGAGGTTGTGCGCCTCAAATGGATCATTCTTGAGGTTGTACAACTCCTCGTATACTGGCTCCTCACCATCACGAAGGCGTGCCTCGACATATCCTCGGTAGCGTAGAACATCGCTCATATTAACACGATAGATAGTCATTGGAGGCAACCCCATAGCCTTGATATCCATCATCTTTTTGGTAGCCGATTGGTTTTCATTTTTGTAGTAACGGATATACTTCCACTCCTTATTCTGTACCGACTCGCAGCGTGGGTTTCCAAATGGTGTGCTCCACAAACACTCCGTAAACAGCCACTCGCGAACAGCCGACTTCTCGCCATCCAACATAGGCGTTAGATCCTCGCCTTGATATGATTCAGGTGCCTTGATATCTCCGTAGCTTAGGATCGTCTTAGAGAGGTCGATGGTGAGTACTAGCTCGTCGTTGTCCGCTTTGCGCTGGCTCTTAGGCGCGCGAGGGTCATATATAATAAAAGGTACCTTTGTGCAGATCTCGTAACATAGTGATTTTCCTCCTAGTCCATACTCGCCGTTGAAGATTCCGTGGTCGGCAGTGAATATGATGATGGTGTTTTTATCGAGTTTTTGGCGTTTAAGTTCCGCCATTAACTCACCTACAAGGTTGTCGATGCCCGTTACAGCCTCCATCTCGCGGACGTTTCGCTCGCGTAGAGTCTCTGGGGTATCTACATAGTTGTAGCCATCTTGTCTATCCTCGGGGTGGAATACCGAGTGTGGTAGTTTTTGTTTTATAATGTCCTCTTTGGCGATATAGTTTTGCGGTAGAGGTATCTGATCTATCTGGTCGCGATAACCCGTTCTGTATAGTTCGGGGTCGGTTGGTTTCTGCCTCATTGTACTTGTACCAGCGCCATGAGGAAGGTTGAAACATATATTTAGGAAGAAAGGCTTGCTTTCATCTCGGCTGTTGAGGAAGTGAACCGCCCCTTTTAAGTTTCGTTCGTTGGGGTTGAGGAAGTCCATCACACCCTCTTCGAGAACCTCTACTTGGGTTGTAGCTGTTGCCTCTTTGAATATCGCGTGACGCTCTTTAGGGTAGAAGCCTAGGTGCTCGTGACCTGCGTACCAATAGTCAAACGACTTATCCATGATGCCAGTCTTGTAGCCCTTCTCTCCAACTGGAGTGTGGTTTTTGCCGATATATCCAGTGTAGTAGCCACTCTTGCGAAGAACAACGGGGTAACACTCCTCCCACGCCTCAGCGCTGAGCGCTGTGCCCGAGTTGAAGTTGACGCCATGGTTACGCTCGAAGCGTCCCGTGAGGATGCACGTACGGCTAGGTTTAGAGATCGCCGAACTAACGTGCGCGTTATGGAATAGAACACCCTCGTTTGCTAGTTTGTCGATGTTAGGTGTCTTAACCACAGGATGCCCCGTACATCCTAGAAGGGTGTATGGTTGGTCATCTGTGAGGATAAAGATAATATTGGGGCGCTCGCTCTGAGCCGCTTGTGCCGCTGTGCTTGATAGAGCTAAAGCTCCAGTGAGAGCTGCCACTCCGTAGTTAATTTGTTTCATAGCTAGGCTCTATTTTTTGTTGTTTTTAGGTTTCTGTTTGTATAGGTCGTTGTAGTCGGCAACTGTGATCTCAACTCTTGGAGCACCTTCGCCTCTAGCGTACTTGAGTTGCTTGTCGCACTCGTCGCGAAGCTCCATCAGTAGGTTGTCGTATTGGTTGTTGCATGCAAGGTTCATCGCCTCCCACGGGTCATTCTTGAGGTTGTATAGCTCCTCGTAGACTGGCTTCTCTCCTTGTAGTGGGGCGTTGATAAACTTGCGATACTCGATAACCATATCCATTGTGAGGTTGTATAGCGCCCTGAACGTGAAGCTCATCTCCTTCATTACCTCCTGGGTTGCTAGGGCTGAACGGTTGTTGTTCTTGTAGTAACGGATATACTTCCACTCCTTATTCTGTACCGACTCGCAGCGTGGGTTTCCAAATGGTGTGCTCCACAAACACTCCGTAAACAGCCACTCGCGAACAGCCGACTTCTCGCCATCCAACATAGGCGTTAGATCCTCGCCTTGATATGATTCAGGTGCCTTGATATCTCCGTAGCTTAGGATCGTCTTAGAGAGGTCGATGGTGAGTACTAGCTCGTCGTTGTCCGCTTTGCGCTGGCTCTTAGGCGCGCGAGGGTCATATATAATAAAAGGTACCTTTGTGCAGATCTCGTAACATAGTGATTTTCCTCCTAGTCCATACTCGCCGTTGAAGATTCCGTGGTCGGCAGTGAATATGATGATGGTGTTTTTATCGAGTTTTTGGCGTTTAAGTTCCGCCATTAACTCACCTACAAGGTTGTCGATGCCCGTTACAGCCTCCATCTCGCGGACGTTTCGCTCGCGTAGAGTCTCTGGGGTATCTACATAGTTGTAGCCATCTTGTCTATCCTCGGGGTGGAATACCGAGTGTGGTAGTTTTTGTTTTATAATGTCCTCTTTGGCGATATAGTTTTGCGGTAGAGGTATCTGATCTATCTGGTCGCGATAACCCGTTCTGTATAGTTCGGGGTCGGTTGGTTTCTGCCTCATTGTACTTGTACCAGCGCCATGAGGAAGGTTGAAACATATATTTAGGAAGAAAGGCTTGCTTTCATCTCGGCTGTTGAGGAAGTGAACCGCCCCTTTTAAGTTTCGTTCGTTGGGGTTGAGGAAGTCGAGCATTCCCTCTTGTAGGATCTCTACTTGAGTCGAAGCTGTTGCATCTTTAAATATCTTGTGACGCTCTTTGGGGTAGAATCCGAGGTGTTGGTGACCACCATACCAATAATCAAACGACTGCTCCATGACGCCTGTTTTGTAGCCCTTCTCGCCCACGGGGGTGTGGTTCTTGCCGATGTAACCAGTGTAGTATCCATTTTTGCGAAGAACAACAGGGTAGCACTCCTCCCACGCCTCAGCGCTTAGGGCTGTACCTGAGTTGAAGTTGACACCGTGGTTGCGCTCAAAGCGACCTGTAAGAAGACACGTACGGCTAGGCTTTGATATTGGAGAGCTAACGTGTGCGTTGTGAAACAGCACTCCTTCTTTAGCTAGTCGGTCGATGTTTGGAGTCTGAACAATTGGGTGTCCTGTGCAACCAAGAAGTTCGTACCTCTGGTCGTCGGTGAGGATGAAGATGATATTAGGCCGCTCACTTTGTGCGGCATATGCAGTCGCGCCCACCGAGAGAGCACCGCATACGGTCATTAAAGTTTTTTTTGCGTTAGTTGTCATTTTGGTTTTTTTTAGGTTGTTTGTAGGGCGTATCTGTCACACAGAGACCCTACAAAAGTGGTCATTTAGAGGTGCAAGATAATACATTATTTTATATTTTCCATATTCTGTATAGCTTTTTTTCTTAATTCTTATATTATCAGGGTGTTGGAATGTTGTTATAATTTCATTACTTTTGCCTGCATGTCGTCAATTTATATACATATTCCATTCTGTCGCAGGGTCTGCGGTTATTGCGATTTCTTTAAAAGCGCAAACACAAAACAGATGGATCGGGTGGTAGAGTCGATGTATGATGAATTGGAGCAACAGCGCGATTTCTTGTCATGTCGGGATCTTCGAACGATCTATTTTGGAGGGGGTACACCTTCGCTTCTCTCGCCTCAGCAGGTCGCTGAGTTTATGGCGCGTATATCATATATATATAATATAGGTGTTGTTGAAGAGGTAACCTTCGAAGCAAACCCCGATGATTTGACCCGAGAATATTTGGAGTCATTATTGGAGTGTGGCGTCAATCGCCTAAGCATCGGTATTCAATCCTTCTGCGATGAGGAGCTTCGTTTTATGAATCGTCGTCACTCTTCGGCGCAGGCGTTCGAGGCGGTGAAGTTGGCTCGAGAAGTGGGTTTTGATAATATTGCTATTGATCTTATTTTTGGTGTGCAAGGCTTTGGTGAAGAGACTCTTAGCGAGTCCATAGATAGAGCCGTGGAGCTTGACGTGGAGCACATTGCTGCATACCATTTAACTATTGAGGATGGTACACTCTTTGCTCAGAGGGTAAAGAGAGGTGAGTTCTCGGCGGTCGATGACGAGGTGAGTGAGCGAGAGTACTCGCTCATGCACAGTCGGTTGACACAAGCGGGGTATGACCACTACGAAATCTCGAACTACGCAAAGAGAGGTTGTCGCTCGAAGCATAACTCTGTCTACTGGGCGGGTGGTGAGTATTTGGGCATAGGCGCAGGTGCTCACTCGTTTGATGGCGAGAGGTGTCGTCGTTGGGCGGTCGGTTCAATTCCTAAATACCTCGAAGGGGGAGATGGACGCTACGAGAGCGAGGTGTTGAGTGACGAGGAGCGTCTCAATGAGTTGTTGATGCTCTCGCTCAGACGCAGCGAGGGGTTGAGCCTTACTCGTTTAGAGCAAAAGTTTGGCGAGGAGCTTCGTAAGTGCGTAGAGCATAGTGCTCAAAAGTGGATTGAGACAGGGGGCGTTGTGTGTAGTGGTGAGCGGATGTTTATTCCTTCGAGCAGATTTTTGTTGTCAGATATGATAATTGAATCCCTTTTTGTGGGTTAAGATTAAAAAAAAAGATTATTAATTAGTAATTTTTTTTAAATAATAATGTGCTTTTGAATAATTATTACTACCTTTGCCACAAAGGGTTGGATCACCTTGGATTTCAAGGTGGAGAGAGTGTTGAATTTTCAAGAAAACCTTAATCTGTATTGTTTGAGGAGTTTTTGAATTAAATTAAAAACCAAAAGAGCAAAATAAATATGAGCGAAATTGTCCTAAAACCTGATTATCTCTTTGAGGTAAGTTGGGAAGTATGCAACAAAGTGGGTGGAATACACACCGTAATAGCCACAAAAGCGCTTACGGTATCTAAAGAGATTGGTAAAAATTATATTGTTGTTGGCCCCGACTTTGCTAACTTAAATGAGAATAAAGAGTTTGTTGAGGATAAAGAGCTGCTCAAAGGATGGCGCCTCTCTCTCTACGCAAGAGGAATAAGAGTGCGTGTGGGACATTGGCAAATTGTCGGCTCTCCACTAGCTATCCTTGTTGACTTCACTTCGCTCTTTGCAAAAAAAGATGAAGTACTTTCGGGACTTTGGGAAAATTATGGCGTTGACTCTATCACTGGTCGTTGGGATTATGTGGAGTCGGCGCTTTTTGGTGTTGCTGCGGGTATGGTCATCGCATCATACGTCAAAGAGTTCTGCTCACCTGAAGATAAAGCTGTGGCTCACTTCCACGAGTGGATGACCGCTTCGGGAGGTCTCTACTTGCGCCAAAAGGCTCCACGAATATCTACCGTCTTTACAACGCACGCTACTGTTATGGGGCGTTGTATTGCGGGTAATGGTTTGCCTCTATACAACGAACTCAATAACTACAACTCTGAAGAGTTAGCTCGTCGTTTTAATGTTGTGGCGCGCCACTCGGTAGAGAAGAGTGCTGCGCATAACTACGACGGTTTTGCTACGGTGAGTGATATCACGGCGGAAGAGTGTCGCGCGCTTTTAGGTCGCGAAGTTGATTGGGTTACACCAAATGGCTTCGAGGATGATATCGTTTGGAAGGGACGTGCGGCAAAGGCAAAGGTCGTGTGGGCGCGCAACAAGATGATTAGCGTAGCGGAGAAGCTCACAGGACACAAATACGATAAGGAGCCTATCATTGTTGGTACGAGCGGACGCTTTGAGTTCCGTAATAAGGGTATCGATCTCTTTATCGAGGCTCTTAAGGCGCTTGAAGCGAGTCCATCTCTCAATAGAGAGGTGTTGGTGTATATCACCGTGCCAGCGGGTGAGAAGGGTGCTCGTAAAGATCTAAAGGATCGCCTTGATAAGGTCGATTCAACAACTGATACACCACTTGACACAAATATTACCCACAATATCGAAGGCGCTGAGTGGAATCAGGTACTTCGTGCCATTGAGGGTTCATGTTTGCAGAAGGAGGACTCTAAGGTGAGGGTTATATATGTACCTGCATACCTTAAGTCGAGCGATGGAATATTTGATTGTGACTACTATGAGTTGCTAGTGGGTATGGACCTTACGGTCTATGCTTCGTATTACGAGCCTTGGGGATATACCCCTCTCGAGTCGGCAGCCTTCTCGATACCTACCATAACAACCACACTTGCTGGTTTTGGTCTCTGGGCGCGTGATATTGAGCCTAAGGAGTCGGGTGTGATTGTAATCAATCGCGATGACTATAACGATGGTGAGGTTGTGAGCGGTATTGCTGCTAGCATCCTTGAATTCTCTAAGATGAGCGCTGCGGAGGTTAAGAAGATGCGCGCATCGGCACGTAGTGTGGCGTCGACTGCACTATGGTCAAACCTATTTGGAAAATACTCGCAGTTGTATAATACTGCAATTAATAACACTTTAAAAAGGGCAAGTCAAGCCGACTTCAGTGATGAGATTATTGAGGATTTCGGCGCAGACTTGCAGATGGAAACTATGGCTATTGAACAACCCAATTGGACTCGATTAATGATCGAGAAAAGCCTCCCCGAGCGTCTACATGCACTTGAGGAGTTGTCACAAAATCTATGGTGGTGCTGGAACGTTAATGCACAAAATCTATTCAAGTCTATTGACCAGGAGTTATGGGAGTCGGTGTCAGGTAACCCGATTGCTCTACTCGATAAGTTGTCATTGCAGTGTGTACAGGATCTAGCCAAGAACAAGAAGTTCCTTGTCGAGATGGATGGAGTATATGCCGATTTCAAAGAGTACATGGAGGAGGAGCCAGAGGCTTCAGCTCCTAAGGTTGCATACTTCTCAATGGAGTATGGTCTGCACTCTTCACTAAAGATATACTCAGGAGGTTTGGGCATCTTGGCTGGAGACTATATCAAAGAGGCTTCAGACCGCAACGTTCCTATGGTTGCTGTTGGTCTTCTTTATCGTTATGGTTACTTCACTCAGAAGCTTACATCTCAGGGATCTCAAGAGCCATCTTACGAAGCTCAAGACTTCTATAAGTTACCAATCGCGCCAATGCGTGACGCTGAGGGTAACTGGGTGAGTGTAGGTGTAGCAATGCCAGGTCGTACCGTAACAGCTCGCGTGTGGAAGTGTCCTGTGGGTCGTACAGATCTACTCCTTTTGGATACCGACTTTGAGGATAACTTGCCAGAGGATCGTGGCATCACTCACCACCTATATGGAGGTGATTGGGAGAACCGCCTAAAGCAAGAGATGGTTCTCGGCTTTGGAGGTATTCGCGCACTTGAGGCTCTCGGAATCGAGAAGCAGGTATATCACTGCAACGAGGGTCACGCTGCATTTATCGGTTTGGAGCGTATGCGCCAACTTATCCAGAAGTCTAACCTAGGCTTCTCTCAAGCTATCGAGGTTGTTCGTTCAACATCGCTCTTCACAACCCACACTCCAGTGCCAGCGGGTCACGACGCCTTCCCAGAGTCAATGATTCGTCAATACATGTCTCACTACCCAGATGAGTTGGGTATCTCATGGAAGCAGTACCTAGCACTTGGAAAGTACAACATGGCAGACCCTAACGAGAAGTACTCGATGTCGGTTCTTGCTTGTAACCTTTCTCAAGAGGTTAATGGTGTCTCGTGGTTGCACGGAGAGGTATCTAAGGATCTTCTTGGTTATATGTGGTCTGGATATTTCAAGACAGAGCTTCATATCGGTTACGTAACTAATGGTGTTCACTTCCCAACATGGATCGCACCTAACTTGCGCAATCTATACAGCAAATATTTCGGTGATGCCTTCACTGGTCACACATACGACATCCCAGCATGGCAGTCTGTACACCAGATTCCAGATGCTGATTTGTGGCGTGAGCGTGTATCACTTAAGAATACACTTATCGAACATATTAAGGGACGTTACAGCGATCCTACACAGGTTCGTTTCAACTCACCTAGCCAGACAGTACGTATCATTGAGGGTCTTAAGCCTGAGGTTCTAACTATCGGTTTCGCTCGTCGTTTTGCTACATACAAGCGTGCTCACCTTCTATTTACAAACCTAGAGCGTTTGGCATCTATTGTTAACAACCCAGAGCGTCCAGTACAGTTTGTATTTGCAGGCAAGGCTCACCCTAATGATAAGCCAGGACAGGATCTAATCAAGCGTATTGTTGAGGTATCAATGATGCCACAGTTCTTGGGTAAGATCCTATTTATCCAGAACTACGATATGGACCTTGCGCGCCACATGGTTCAGGGTGTTGACGTATGGTTGAATACACCAACACGTCCTTTGGAGGCTTCGGGTACATCGGGCGAGAAGTGTGTGATGAATGGAGTTCTACAATTCTCAGTTCTTGATGGCTGGTGGGTTGAAGGATACAAGGAGGATGCAGGATGGATGCTTCCTATGGAGCGTACTTTCGCAGATCAACGCTTCCAAGATGAGCTAGACGCCGAGATGATCTACACAACAATCGAGGAGCAGATTGCACCTCTATACTATAGCCGTTTCAAGGGTGGAGTACCAACAGAGTGGATGAAGTATGTTAAGAACTGTATCGCTGATGTTGCCTCTAACTTCACTATGAACCGTATGATTATCGACTACGAGGATCGTTTCTATCTTCAATTAGCTGAGCGCAACGAGGCTATTCGTAAGGATGACTTTGCTATGGCGGGCGCTATTGCTGATTGGAAGAGCAAAGTCAACGAGAATTGGGGTAATATTCGTGTTATTGATACACACCGTACATGTCTTGATAATGTATCGTTCTATGTTGGTAAAGAGTATCACTTCGATGTGACTCTCGATATCGCGAACCTTGCAACCGAGGATGTTGGCGTTGAGTTGATCGTAGCTAATAATGTAGAGGCTGGGCAAAGAGCTAATATTGTCGTTACGGAGCAACTTGTCGCTAAGGAGCAACCAGGAGGTCTTGTGACATATAGTATTGACTATACTCCAGAGAACACCGGAGTGTATGATGTAGCCCTACGTATCTATCCTAAGAGTGAGATGCTTTCACATAGAATGGACATGCCACTAGTTAAGTGGGCGTAAATAACAAGTAAAAGTTTATTAATTTGCAAATATTTACCTCTAAAATTTGTTTTTTTTGGGTAAATATTTGTAAATTTGACTTTAGAAATTAAAATTAACTATTTTTGAGATGGCAGCCTTAACTTTTGACAAGAACGAATTAGGTAATCTAGAATATTCACTTCAACGAGAAATGTTAGCGACAGACCGCAGGGGAGGTTACATGAGTACCACCATTGTTGGCTGTAATACGCGTAAGTATCATGGTTTGATGGTTTCACCTATTGATGGTAGCGGTCGTGACTATGTTCTTCTTTCATCTCTCGATGAGACTATAATTCGAGATGATCAACGTTTTAACTTGGCGTTACATCGCTTTAAGGGTGTCTATGAGCCTAGAGGACATAAGTATATGACAGATTTTGTCTATACACCTTGCCCTACGATGACCTATCGTGTGGGTGATGTTGTTCTGCGCAAGGAGTTGTTGTGGATACACAAACGCACACAACTTATGGTTCGTTATACGCTTGTTGAGGGGGGGCGTAACCGCCCTGTAACACTTCAGTTGCGTCCATTCTTGGCGTTCCGTGATCGTCACGCCCTCTCGAAAGCAAATCTATACGCTGATGGTCGCTCTCAGAGAGTGACGGGAGGTGTTAAATGTCGTCTTTATGACGGCTTCCCATGGCTCTACATGCAGACATCTAAAGCAGATGTTGAATTTGTCTCAGCTCCTGATTGGTACTACGATTTTGAGTATCAGAGAGAGTTAGAGCGCGGATATGAGAGTCATGAAGATCTACTCACACCAGGTTACTTCGAGCTTGATCTGAAGTTTGGTGAGAGTGTAATTTTCTCTGCTTCGACAGATGAGATGTTTTCGGGCGAGACCATCAAAAGTGCTTTTGAGGCTTCGATAGCTCGACGTACCCATAAAATTGACTTCAAATCATGCCTAGAGCACTCGGCGCGCCAATTTGTCGTGCGTGCTGCGGATGGTCGTGTTGTGGTTAATGCAGGTTACCCTTGGTATGGTGTTGTGGGACGTGACACTATGATGGCACTTCCAGGACTAACAATCACACAAGGACACAAGGAGGATTGTATCGAGATCATGGATTCACTCTACAAGCAGTATTGTGATGGTGTGATTGATGAGTCGTTCCTGCCAGAGAACGCCGTAGATGCTTCACTTTGGGGTGTGCGTGTGATTCAGATGATCGAGAAGGAGATAGGTCGTAAGGCGACATGGGATAAATACCGTGGTATGTTGACGGCTATCGTCGACCAATATCGCAATAGCATGAGCTATAAGTACTCGCTTCATGACAATGGTTTGATCTGGGCGTGGTCGGATGATAAGTCAATGACTTGGATGGACTACACCGAGGATAGCTCTACACTGAAGCCTCGTAATGGCTACCAAGTGGAGGTTAATGCTCTGTGGTACAATGCAGTTAGCTATTTGGTTGATTTAGCCAAGGAGTTTAAGGATCGCGAATTGATCTCGACATGGGGAGAGCTTCCAGCTAAGATCAAAGAGTCGTTTATCTCACGCTTCTGGATGGATGAGGGATGGCTTGCCGATTATGTAAACAATGAGCCACACGAGGTTATCATACGTCCTAATATGATCGTAGCGTGTGCGCTAGATTACAAGATGCTTACAGAGGAGCAGCAGGTGAGTGTTATTCGAGTTGTTAATCAGCACCTTTTGACACCTCGCGGGTTAAGATCGTTATCACCTCGTAATCCACTATATAATGACAAGTTGTCGTCACTATGGAACAATGCCCCTAAGAATGGTTCGGTTTGGGTATTCCCACTACTATTGTACGTGAAGTCTTGCTTCGATATTATGGGTGATTCATTCTTGCCACAAGCAGAGGAGATCCTTGAGCAGTTCAATGAGGAGATCCAATCTTACGGTATCGGCTCAATAGGCGAGTACTTTGAGGCTGATCCGCCTCACCAGTCTCGCGGAGCGATATCTCAGGCGACGAGTGTTGCTGCAGTGTTAGAGGTTCTCGCAATGGTTGAGAGTCGCAAAGCCGCGATCAAACCTAAAAGAGTAACTCGTGCTCGTGCAACAAAGAGCACAACCATAGAGACTAAGGCTAAGAGCACAGCTAAAAAGAGTGCTACAACAACGACTAAGGCAAAGGCTACAACAACGCGTAAGCGAGTTGCGAAGCCTAAGGCAGAGTAAAGAAAAACAGATAGCGGACATCAGCTATTTGGACGAGAAATAATTTTGGTATTAGGTTAGGTTACCTTTTATTAAGATTTTGTGTATATCGCAAGATATATTTGAGGGGAGGATATCAGTGGTGCATAACCGCTGAAATATAGGATGTTAGATGAAAAGTGAAAAAATTAAAAAGATTAAAGAATGAGAGTTTTGATGTTTGGATGGGAGTTTCCTCCCCATATTGCTGGCGGTTTAGGTACTGCATGTTATGGAATGACAAGAGGTTTGGCAAGCAATGATGTAGATGTGACATTTGTAGTACCAAGAGCCTATGGTGATGAGGATCAGCGCTTTACTAAGGTTGTAAATGCGAGTGATGTAGAGGCTCAATATGGGCAGCTTTACGAGGGTTCAGAAGATATAATGAGCAAGATGACATTTATTCATATTGACTCTAACATGGTTCCATATATCTCTCCCGAAGAGTATAGCACATACCACGACGAGTTTGTTCGTTCGGGACAGAGAAGTTGGAGTACATCGGATGCCTGGTCCCAAAGATATACTTTTTCAGGTAAATATGGTGCAAACCTAATGGAAGAGGTTGCTCGTTACGCAATAGTTGCTGCTCAAGTAGCTAAAGAGCGTGAGGGCGAGTTCGATGTTATTCATGCACACGATTGGTTGACCTACTATGCAGGTATTGCTGCTAAGGAGGTATCAGGAAAGCCACTTGTTGTACACCTCCACGCGTCGGAGTACGATCGTAGTGGTGAGAATGTCAACACTCAGGTTTTCGAGATCGAGAAGACAGGAATGATGGCTGCCGATAAGGTTATCGCGGTATCAAACCTAACACGAAATATAGCAATTACGAAGTATGGTATTGACGCCTCGAAGGTTGTTACAGTACACAACGCAGTTCGTTTTGCCGAAAAAGCTGAGGAGGTACTTCCTGAGCGCGGAGTTAAAGATAAGATTGTCACATTCCTAGGACGTATCACCTACCAGAAGGGTCCCGACTACTTCGTTGAGGCTGCGGCTAAGGTGCTTAAGAGATGCCCAAATGTTCGTTTTGTGATGGCTGGATCTGGCGATATGATGAACCATGTTATACGTCGCGTAGCGCGTCTGGGTATCGCTGATAGATTTCACTTTACAGGCTTCTTGAAGGGCGATGATGTTCATAAGATGTTCCAATTGTCGGATGTCTATATTATGCCATCTGTATCGGAGCCATTTGGTATATCTCCGCTCGAGGCTATGCGTTCTAACGTTCCTGTTATCATCTCTAAGCAGAGTGGTGTTGCGGAGGTTCTTGACTACGCCGTGAAAGTTGACTATTGGAATGTTGATGCCATGGCAGATGCTATATATGGACTTATAGAGTATCCTGCGCTAGGCAAGATGTTTGCACAAAAGGGACTTAAAGAGGTCACTGGTCTTAAGTGGAGTCACGCAGCTGCAAAGGTTAAGGATGTCTACGTTAGTGCAATTAATGATATGCAGAAATAATAATATACATTACAAAATATATGAAAACCATCTGTTTCTACTTTCAAGTTCATCAGCCTTGGCGTTTAAAGGGTTACCGCTTCTTTAACATGGGCAAAGACCACAACTATCTTGATGATCTACTGAATCGCTCGATTATGCAAAAGATTGCTCGCGAGTGTTACCTACCTATGAATTCATTGCTGTTGAATCTTATCAATTCAACAAACGGAGCTTTTAAGTGTTCATTCTCGATCACTGGTAGCGCTATTGAGCAGTTCAAGGCGTATGCCCCAGAGGTCATTGACTCATTCAAGGCTTTAGCAGCTACAGGATCCGTAGAGTTTCTTGCTGAGACCTACTCTCACTCGCTGTCGTCGCTTGTGAGTGAGGAGGAGTTTGCTCGCGATGTGAAGCTTCACGCAGCAACCATTAAGGAGTTGTTTGGGGTTAAACCTACATCGTTCCGTAATACGGAGCTTATCTACAACGACCAGATTGGTGAGATGGTAGCTAAACTCGGCTTTAAGACAATGCTTGCTGAGGGCGCGCGCCACGTAATGGGTTGGAAATCTTCAAACTTCGTATATGCGAACCCTATCAACCAGAAGCTTCGTCTGTTACTTCGTAACTATAACTTCTCGGATGATATCGCCTTTAGATTCTCAAACCAGGAGTGGGATCAATACCCGCTTACAGCTGATAAGTATGTAGATTGGTTGTGTAACGCCGAGGAGTCAAAGGGTGAGGTAATCAACCTGTTTATGGATTATGAGACTTTCGGTGAGCACCAAAAAGCAGTTACAGGAATCTTTGATTTCATGAAGGCGATGCCAATCAAGGCACTTGAGAGTGGAGCTTTGGAGTTTGCTAAGGTTAGCGAGGTGACAAAGAAGTATCAGCCAGTATCGGTGCTTCACTGTCCTCATACTATGTCATGGGCTGACGAGGAGCGCGATATCACAGCATGGCTGGGTAATGATCTTCAGAATGAGGCGTTTGACAAGATCTATAGACTTCGTGACAAGATCAAGAAGCTTAAGAACTCTGATTATGACTTCGTATGGCGCTTTATGCAGACATCGGATCACTTCTATTATATGGCGACAAAGTGGCTTTCGGATGGTGATGTACACTCGTATTTCAACCCTTACGACTCAGCTTACGATGCGTTTATCAACTACATGAATGTGTTGGCTGACTTCGAAATAGAGGTTGACAACGCCCTATCAGTAAAAGCATAATAGGTACAATATACCTTAATATAGCGACTCCCTCTATTTATAATAATAGAGGGAGTCGCTGTTTTAGTGATCTAAGTCTGATATTGGCTCCCCATATAGCTAAGCTTTGTATTGGCTCTTACAGTCCTGCGCGGACAGCGGCGGGGTGCTCCCCGCGGAGCTTTTATTTTGTAGCGGTATGGTTTAAGAACTGCGTTCTACAATAAAAAGTGTTAGATAATTATCTCAAATAAATTTGGATAACTATCTAACACTTTTCATCTTATAAACACCCAAGTGTTTAAAACCAAACTGTGTTGAGCGTTTAGTGTTTACTGTTAAATGTTAAATGTTAAAGAACTAAACACTAATCGCTCAACACTTAACACTCAACACTGAGCGCTAAACGCTTCGATTGTTGGAGCAAACGGATGTTTGCGTGTGTGTGGTTATATGAAATAGGGATAAAGTTCGCTTTAAATTCCTATTTTATATAACCACAATAAATCAAGAATTGATTTACCAACAAGCGAAATAATAGTAAATGGGAGCTTGCTCCCCGCCCGTCGGCGTGAGACAGTAAGAGACAATACGAAGAAGCAATGCAAAACAGGGAGCACCCCGCCGCTGCCCGCGCAGGGCAGTCCTCGGAAATATAAAAAGAGTGACCTCTACGCGCGTTCGCTGAGTTCTAGCCACTGCATTGTTAGGGTGTCAATCTCCTCGATGAGTTGCGAAATCTCTTGCGATTTAGCGGTTAGTTTATCAATTGGGAGTGTGCCGCTCGATAGCTCCTCTTCGAGCTGCGCCTTGCGCTCTTCGCATTTAGGTAGCTGCTCCTCAATATGCTCTAAGAGACGCTTCTCGTTGAATGATAGCTTTGTAGAGCTTGTGTTGCTCTTGGGTTTGGTTGCTGCGGGCGCTGTCTTAGGCTTTGGTGTCGCCTCCTCCTTAGCTTTGAGTGCTCGCCACACGATATAGTCGGTGTATGACGATGGGAAATCCTTGATACGCCCCTCGCCCTCAAACACTAGGAGGTGGTCGGCTACCTTATCCATAAAGTAGCGGTCGTGCGATACCACGATCACACATCCCGAGAACTTATCTAAGTACTCCTCCAACACCTGAAGAGTCATGATGTCGAGGTCGTTGGTCGGCTCATCGAGAATCAAGAAGTTGGGGCTTTGCATCAGTATGGTGCAGAGGTAGAGACGTCGGCGCTCACCTCCACTCAGACGCCCAACATAGTTGTGTTGAACTTTAGGCTCAAAGAGGAAGTATTGCAGAAATTGCGACGCTGATAGCTTGCGCCCATCGCCCATATCGACATACTCCGCGATGTTGGTAACCACATCAATAACCTTGTCACCATCGTTGAAGGCGATACCATTTTGGGAGTAGTAACCAAATTTAACGGTTTGTCCGATGTCGATAGTTCCACTGTCGGGTGCTACTTCGCCAAGTAGCATCTTGAGGAATGTCGACTTGCCGACGCCATTCTCACCCACAATACCCATCTTCTCGTAGCGAGCGAAGAGGTAGCTGAAATCTTTGAGTAGCACCTTATCGTCGTAGCTCTTAGTTAGCCCTTTGACCTCAAAAATCTTTTTACCTATGTATGTCGATTTAGCCTCCAACTTAATGCGTCCTTGGTCGCGTTCGCGGCGTAGGTTCTCTTCTAATTGGTGGAAGCTATCTATGCGGTATTGTGCCTTTGTGGCTCGTGCCTGTGGTTGGCGGCGCATCCAGTCAAGCTCCTTGCGGTATAGGTTAAGGTCGCTTTCGCGTTGTGCGGCAGCTGCGGCGATACGCTCCTCGCGTTTCTCGAGGTAGTAGCTGTAGTTGCCTCGGTACGAGAAGATTCTGCGTTCGTCGATCTCCAGAATACGATTACACACACGGTCCAAGAAGTAGCGGTCGTGGGTAACCATAAGTAGCGCCATGCGGCTTTGTGTGAGGTACTCCTCCAGCCACATGGTGATCTCAAGGTCGAGGTGGTTGGTCGGCTCATCGAGGATCAAAAGCTCTGGCTCGTTGATAAGAGCATTGGCTAGGGCAACACGTTTGAGCTGTCCGCCAGAGAGTTGAGATATTAGTTTGTCGTACTCGTTGATCTTGAGTTGCGAAAGAATCTGCTTTATCTTAGCCTCGTAGTCCCATGCGCGCGCAACCTCCATCTCGGATATTGCCGCCTCGATCTGCTTGTCGTTGCCGCTTTGGAGCGCTTTTTCGTACCTAGAGATAACCTTCAGGGTCTCACCCTCGCCACTAAAGCACGCCTCGAGCACTGTGAGTGAACCATCAAAATCAGGCTCCTGCACGAGGTATGCTACGCGTAGGTCGCGGTGCATGGTGATGCTCCCCGCCTCGTAGTCATCACCGCCAGCGATAATGTTGAGCAGCGTGCTCTTGCCTGCTCCGTTGCGAGCGATAAGTCCGACGCGCTCACCTTCGCAAACGCTGAGGCTCAGCCCCTCGAAGAGCGTCATGTCGCCCCAACTTTTAGTGAGTCCTTCGACCTGTAGGTAGTTAATCATGGGTGATTAAAATTCGGATGTGAAGAAGAAGCGGATATCCTTGAAGTTCTCTTGCGCTAGGGCGAGACCATAGCTAGTGTCGGCAAGGAATACATCGCGACCATACTTATCAACAGCCATATTGGTGTGCTTGCGGCGTTTGAAGTCGGCAAGTTGCTCCGCGTTGTCGCTCTCGATCCAGCACGCTTTATATATTGATATCGGCTCCCAACGGCACGCTGCAGTGTACTCATGCTCAAGGCGGTACTGGATAACCTCAAACTGAAGTGCTCCTACGGTGCCGATGATCTTACGACCATTGAGCGAGGAGGTGAAGAGCTGCGCCACACCCTCGTCCATCAACTGGTCAAGACCTTTGGTAAGCTGCTTGAACTTCATAGGGTCGGCATTCTCGATATATCGGAACTGCTCAGGGGCAAAGGATGGTATACCTGTGAATTTGAGTTTCTCGCCCTCGGTGAAGGTGTCGCCAATCTTGAAGTTACCCGTGTCGTGCAGACCAACGATATCACCAGGGTAGGCGAAGTCGATAATTGACTTCTTCTCTGCCATAAAAGCGGTGGGTGACGAGAACTTAAGTTGCTTGCCGCTGCGTACGTGAGTGTAGTTTTTGTTGCGCTCGAACATACCCGAACATATCTTCATAAAGGCGATACGGTTGCGGTGGTTAGGATCCATATTGGCGTGGATCTTAAAGATGAAACCTGTGAGTTTAGTCTCCTCAGGCTCCACCTCTCGTGTTTGAGTTGGTGCAGGGCGTGGTGAGGGTGCGATATCAATAAAACACTCCAGAAGCTCCCTGACACCAAAGTTATTTACTGCCGAGCCGAAGAATACGGGTGCCACCTCAGCTCGCTTGTAGGCATCAAGGTCGAAGGCATCGTATACGCCCTCGACAATCTCGATATCTTCGCGTAGTTGTGAAGCGTAGCGTGGCTCGATATGCTCGTCTAGGACTTTGGAGTTTATATCCTCAATCTCCACGGTTGAAGCTGTTGCGGTCTGTCGCTCGTCGGAGGTGAAGAGTGAGAGTCGCTGCTCGTAGAGGTTGTAGACACCCTTGAATGTCGGTCCGCTAGAGATTGGGAATGAGAGTGGGCGCACGCCAATCTTAAGCTCCTTTTCGATCTCGTCGAGGAGGTCGAAAGGCTCCTTGCATGGACGGTCCATCTTATTAACGAAGACGATAACAGGCGTTTTGCGCATGCGGCAGACGTTCATCAGCTTAAGTGTTTGCGACTCAACACCCTTGGCGCCATCAATAACGATAATTACCGAATCTACGGCGGTGAGTGTGCGGAAAGTATCCTCAGCGAAATCTTCGTGACCTGGGGTGTCGAGGATATTAATCTTTGAACCTCTATACTCAAAACCCATCACCGATGTAGCCACCGAGATACCTCTTTGGCGCTCAATCTCCATAAAGTCGGAGGTTGCACCCTTCTTAATTTTGTTACTCTTGACAGCTCCCGCAACGTGAATAGCACCACCAAAGAGGAGCAACTTCTCGGTTAGAGTAGTCTTACCAGCATCAGGGTGTGCAATAACAGCAAATGTTCGTCTTCTTGAAATCTCTTCGTTTAATGTCATATTATTATTTTGTATTCTATCTTATATTAATTTAAGTAGTCGATATTGTAGTGCAATCCGACCGACTCTTTGCGCGCGCCGCCCTGTTTGATTGTGAGGTACGCCACGGCGATCATATTGCGTAGTTCGCAGAGTTCACGGTTGGGAGTAGTTTTATTGTATAGCTCCTCGGTTTCGTGCCATATCGTAGATAGTCGAACCATAGCTCGCTCAAGGCGTAGGTTAGAGCGCACGATGCCTACATAGTTTGACATGATCTGTTGTAGCTCCTTGCGGTTTTGAGTCACCAGTACCATCTCCTCGGCCGATGATGTACCTTCGAAATCCCAATCTGGAATACCCTCCTGAATGGTTCTCTTATCTAGGAGCTTGGCTGTGTGACGAGCCGCTTCGTCGGCGTATACTAGAGCCTCGATAAGTGAGTTTGAGGCTAGGCGGTTAGCTCCATGTAGACCTGTGCATGAACTCTCGCCCATGGCGTAGAGGTTCTTGATTGAGGTCTGCGCATGGGTGTTAACCTTAACACCTCCACAGCAGTAGTGTGCCGCAGGGGTTACGGGGATCATGTCGCGTGTGATGTCGATACCGATAGAGAGACACTTCTCGTAGATGTTGGGGAAGTGGCTCTTGATCTTTTGTGGATCTTTATCTCTCACATCGAGATATACATACTCATCACCGCGGATCTTCATCTCGTGGTCGATACTGCGTGCCACAACATCGCGTGGTGCGAGGGATTTCATTGGGTGGTACTTCTGCATAAACTCCTTGCCGTTTTGTAGGCGCAAAACACCGCCAAAGCCACGCATCGCCTCGGTGATAAGGAACGAAGGACGCTCGCTAGGGTTGTAGAGCGAAGTGGGGTGGAACTGTATAAACTCCATATTCTCGATTGTCGCCTTGGCTCTGTGGCACATGGCGATACCATCACCCGTTGCAACATCGGGGTTGGTAGTGGTGTGGTAGATATGTCCGCAACCGCCTGTAGCCACGATGGTGAACTTCGAGAGTACTGTCTCGATCTCGTCGTTATTGAGGTTGAGTATATAGGCTCCAAAGCATGCCAATCCGCGCGTGTGGCGCGTAACGAACTCACCGAGGTGGTGTTGTGTAAGCAGGTCTATGGCGTAGTGATCTTCGAGGATTGTGATGCGAGGGTGTGTAATTTGAAAGTTTTATAGACTTTTTTA
>JBCQVD010000095.1:0-7615 GCA_047173405.1 Rikenellaceae bacterium | reverse complement strand
TAGGTGGTTTTAGCAGCGAGGTTCCACCTCTTCCCATTCCGAACAGAGAAGTTAAGCTCGCTTACGCCGATGGTACTGCGGTTTTCCCGTGGGAGAGTAGGTAGCCGCCTCTTCAAGCCGATCTAGATTATTCTAGGTCGGCTTTCTTTTTGTAGCTACCCATGTCAAAGCTACAATCAACCCACCGCTCGGATGATCCTGCGTTTCTTTGTATTGCCTCTGTATTCGTTGCAGCTATTGCGTAATGTCATCGATATCTTAGCTCTGCGGAGAGCACTCCGCCGCCGCCCGCGCAGGGCAGTTGTATATATGTTTTCGCCCTCCCTCCTAAAAAGCGATTTTTGCGCTTGCGAGAAAATCGCTCAGAGGGCGTTGGTTCGCAAGAACCAAAATCTCTCGTTGAATCGTATTGCTTCTTACTGTCTCACGCCGACGGGCGGGGAGCAAGCTCCCATTTACTATTTGTAGCGCTTGTTGGTAAATCAATTCTTAATTTATTGTGATTACACGAAATAGGAACTTAAAGCAAGCTTTGTCCCTATTTCCTATAATCACATACTCGCAAACATCCGTTTGCTCAACAACCGAAGCGTTTAGTGTTCAGCGTTCAGCGTTCAGTGTTTAATGTTAAGTGTTAAGCGTTAAGTGTTAAGCGTTGAGTGTTTAATGTTAAGTGTTCAGCGTTAAGCGTTAAGTGTTGAGTGTTAAGTGTTAAGTGTTAAGCGTTAAGTGTTGAGTGTTTAGTGTTTAGTGTTTAGAGTTTAGCGTTAAGTGTTAAGCTGTTAGTTTCTTAACATTTAACGCTAAACTCTAAACGCTCAACACGGTTTGGTTTTAAACACTTGGGTGTTTATAAGATGAAAAGTGCTAGATGGTTATCCAAATTTATTTGAGATAATTATCTAACACTTTTTATTGTAGAACGCAGTTCTTAAACCAAATCGCTACAAAGGAAAAGCTCCGCGAGGAGCACCTCGCCGCTGCCCGCGCAGGGCAGTAAGAAACAAAATAAGAAACAGTGCAAGAAATCGCCCACCGAAGGCAGTCCTCAGAAACACACGCAACAATTTTGGTTCTAACGAACCAACGCCCTCTGAGCGATTTTTGCGCGAGTGCAAAAATCGCTTTTTAGGAGGGAGGGCGAAAACAATTTATAATCCGCGGACTGCCCTGCGCGGGCGGCGGCGGGGTGCTCCCAGCGGAGCTAAGATAGTGATAGTGGGTTTGGAGATAAAAAAGGGACTCAGCGTATTACTGAATCCCTTTTACTATTTTGAATTTTGAGTCTCTAATTAAGCGAATAGCTTAGATGGATACTCTCCTGTCTCTGCGAGATTTTTAAGCTTCTCCACAACTGCTGGACGATCTTCAGCATAGGTTACACCAAACCATTTTGATGGAGTGTCAAGAACCTTAACTGTAGCCTCTCCGTTGTTGATAAGCTCATTTACAGCTAGAGGAATGAAGAACTCTGCCTTAGGGTTGTTGAGTTCTTCAGCAAGGAATGACTTGAAGATACGCTCTGAGTACTCGAAGTAGTCAGGTGTGAAGCCCCACATATTCATTGATACTGGAGTGTTCTCCTCGAGGGTTTGAACATCGCCATTCTCGTCGGTGAAGCTGATAGCTCCATTGATACGCTCGATAGCTGTGCGCTCAACGACATCTGTAAGCAGACCCTCATCGTTTGTAGCACATACACCGCGAGCAACAGAACCGCTCTCAGAGAGTGTGTTACCAACACGGTAGCCTACCATGCAGTAGTTGCCCTTTGTTCCTGCCATCTTAGTTAGCTCCTCTGCAAGGATAGCAAAGCTCTCACGACCATAGAAGTCGTCAGCGTTGATTACAGCGAAAGGCTCCTTGATAACATCCTTACCCATCAAGACAGCGTGGTTTGTGCCCCATGGTTTCTTGCGATCCTCAGGACATGTGAATCCCTCTGGAAGGTCGTCGATAGCTTGGAAAACAAGCTCAACAGGTACAGCGTCAATATATTTTGAGATGATCTTCTCGCGGAAGTCTTGCTCAAAGTCGCGACGTGCTACAAAAACGACCTTACCAAATCCGCCACGAATAGCGTCGAAGATTGAGAAATCCATGATAGTCTCCCCGTTAGGGCCGACACCATCAAGTTGTTTGAGTCCACCGTAGCGGCTACCCATACCTGCTGCAAGTACAAAAAGTGTTGGTTTCATAATTCTCTGTGAGTTTAAATGCTCACTAATATTAATATTTGTTATTGAAATTTTCTTACTCTAGGCGACGTGCACCCTCGCTTATGTTAACATCAATCACACCAGCCTTGATACCATACTTCTCTTGGAAACGTGCAACAACAACCTCTACGAATTCGTCGTGTAGATCCTTGCGTACCAAGTTGATAGTGCAGCCACCGAAGCCACCGCCCATCATACGACACCCTGTAACACCACACTCCTTAGCTACGTCTGCCAAGAAATCCAACTCCTCGCAGCTAACCTCGTAGTCCTTAGATAGACCATCGTGAGTAGCGTACATCTGTGCTCCTACAGTCTCGAAATCACCCTTAATAAGTGCCTCACAAGCTGTAAGTACGCGTTGCTCCTCGCCTACGACGTATATCGCACGGCTCAAATCCTCGTCGCTTACCTTGCCACGAAGCTCCTCAACTTGTGCAAGTAGGATACCGCGCAATGATGGAACACCTAGCTCCTTAGCTACACGTTCGCAGCTCTCGCGACGCTTGTTGTATGGAGAACCTGAAAGTTCGTGTTTAACACATGAGTTGATAAGAACTAGACGGTAGTCATCGCTCTCGAATGGGAAGTACTCGTACTCCATTGAGCGGCAATCAAGACGAATAAGGTGATTTTTCTTACCGAAAAGAGATGCAAACTGATCCATAATACCGCACTTCACGCCGCAGTAGTTATGCTCTGTTGCTTGACCGATCTTAGCCAACTCGAAGCGGTCGATTGAACCCTCGTTGTAGAGGTCGCTAATAGCAAATCCAAATACAGACTCTAGTGCTGCAGATGATGATAGACCTCCTCCTGCAGGAAGATCTCCTGAGAATGCGGTATCAAACCCCATTACTTTACCTCCGCGCTTTACTACCTCGCAGCAAACGCCGTAGATATAGCGCAACCAGCTCTGTTCTGGAAGTTCGCTCTGTCCGATCTCGAACTCAGCGTACTCATTTAAATCGATTGCATATGCGCGAACAGTTTTAGTTTCGCTAGGGCGGATTGCGGCAACGATGCCCATGTCAATAGCGCCTGGGAGGACAAAGCCCTCATTGTAGTCGGTGTGCTCACCAATTAAGTTAATACGACCTGGTGCTGCATATAGCAAGCCACGGCCTCCAAATTTAGCCTCAAAGGCTGCTTGTACTTTTGTCTTCATAGGTTGGTTGTTCTTTACGAAGTGCAAATATAATAAAATAATTTAATAAACCAAAATAATAGTTTTGTATAGTATAAAATATGCACAAAAGGTGTTAATATTATACTATTTGTCTTTTGGATGTTCACACGCACACAGCTATATCCCCTTTGGTTCATCCACAAAATGACCTCAAGGTGATAACACATATAACAAAGTTATAAAAATAAATTTAAATTTAGCAACAAAAAGCACAAAAATGTGCGAATTTTATTGAGGTGCTACTTTGAGATCATCGTTTAATTATATATTTGTGTTGCCTGATAAAGCTCCGCGGGGTGCTCCCCGCGGAGCCTTTCTTTTGTAGCGGTTTTTCGGATTATACCTAAAGCTATAATATTTCAAAGTGATAGTTGATTACTTCAAATAAATTTGATTAACCAACTATCACTCTAAAATCTCTCAAACACTACGTGTTTAAGCCGAAAACCGTAGTAACCGTTAAGTGTTAAGTGTTTAATGTTAAGTGTTTAATGTTAAGTGTTAAGTGTTTAATGTTAAGAGACCTTATCGTTCAACATTGAACATTAAACACTGAACGCTAAACATTTCGCTTGTTGAGCAAACGGATGTTTGTGTGAGTGTGGTTATAGAAATATAGGGGACAAGCCCCACTTGAATCCCCTATTTTATATAACCGCAATAAATCAAGAATTGATTTTCCAGCAAGCGCTACAAAAGTAAATGGGAGCTTGCTCCCCGCCCGTCGGCGTGAGACAGTAAGAAACAATATAAAAGCACCCTGCCGCTCTCCGCGCAGGGCACTCCTTGGATTTAATTGGACAATACCAAACACTTAACATTAAACGCTTAACAAAAAGAGAGGGACGACACATGTGTCGTCCCTCTTTAAAGAAGTTATATCTCGTTGGTAGATTACAACTTTGGACCTGCTGCAACAAGAGCCAAACCTGCCTCGTTACCAGTGAACTTAACGAAGTTCTTAACGAAACGACCTGCAAGGTCTTGAGCCTTAACGTCCCACTCAGCAGCTGATGCGTAAGTGTCGCGTGGGTCAAGGATCTCAGTGTGTACTCCTGGAAGTGCTGTTGGTACTGCAAGGTCGAACAATGGAAGCTGCTTAGTCTCAGCCTTGTCGATAGATCCGTCAAGGATAGCGTCGATGATACCACGAGTGTCCTTGATAGAGATACGCTTACCTGTACCGTTCCATCCTGTGTTTACTAGGTATGCAGTAGCACCTGATTGCTCCATACGCTTAACAAGCTCCTGACCGTACTTTGTTGGGTGAAGAGTCAAGAACGCTGCACCGAAACAAGCCGAGAATGTTGGAGTTGGCTCAGTGATACCACGCTCTGTACCAGCTAGCTTAGCAGTAAATCCTGAAAGGAAGTAGTACTGAGTCTGCTCTGGAGTAAGGATAGAAACTGGAGGCAATACACCGAAAGCATCTGCTGTCAAGAAGATAACCTTCTTAGCTGCTGGAGCCTTTGATGGTGGAGGTACGATGTTGTCGATGTGGTTGATTGGGTAAGAGACACGAGTGTTCTCAGTAACCGAACCATCAGTGAAGTCGATCTTACCATTAGCGTCAACAGTAACGTTCTCCAAAAGAGCGTCACGACGGATAGCCTTCCAGATATCTGGCTCGTGCTCCTCTGAGAGGTTGATAACCTTAGCGTAGCATCCACCCTCGAAGTTGAATACACCGTCATCATCCCATCCGTGCTCATCGTCACCGATTAGCTGACGCTTAGGATCTGTTGAAAGGGTAGTCTTACCTGTACCTGAAAGACCGAAGAAGATAGCTGTCTCGCCCTTCTCGTTAGTGTTTGCAGAGCAGTGCATAGCAGCAATACCCTTCAATGGAAGCAAGTAGTTCATGTAAGCGAACATACCCTTCTTCATCTCACCACCATACCAAGAGTTAAGGATGATCTGCATCTTCTCTGTAAGGTTGAAAACAACCGCAGTCTCAGAGTTAAGACCATACTCCTTGAAGTTCTCAACCTTAGCCTTTGAAGCGTTAACAACTACGAAATCTGGCTCTCCGTAAGCAGCAAGCTCCTCAGCTGATGGGCGGATGAACATGTTTGTTACGAAGTGAGCTTGCCAAGCAACCTCCATTACGAAACGGATCTTAAGGCGAGTGTTCTCGTTAGCACCAGAGAAAGTATCAACAACGAAAAGACGCTTTCCTGAAAGCTCGTTCACAGCGATCTTCTTAAGATCAGCCCAAGCAGCCTCAGTTACAGGCTTGTTGTCGTTCTTGTACTCGTCTGAAGTCCACCAAAGAGTATCTTTAGTAGTCTCGTCCATAACGATGAACTTGTCCTTAGGTGAACGACCAGTGTAGATACCAGTCATTACGTTTACTGCGCCCATCTCTGTTACCTGACCCTTCTCGAAACCCTCGAGTGCTGGGTTAGTCTCCTCAGCGTAAAGCTGATCGTACGATGGGTTGTGAATAATCTCTGTAGCACCGATGATGCCATACTTGCTCAAATCAATTGTAGACATAGTAATAAAATTATTTGTTAATAAATCTTCTTAATCTTTGTTGTGTAGCTCTTTCTCTTTTTGCAACTCTCTCCCTCTTCCTCACTCCCTACTTTCTCTGTCACCCTCTCTCCATGTGTGCGCTCCATGCGTCCTCTCTCTCTCTCTCACCCTCTCGCCCCCTCTTTGTTGCTTGTTTGGGAATGTTAACTCCCTAAGCGAGGGCAAATATAAGAATAATTTTTTAATGTTAAAAAAATAACAAGCCTTTTTTCTAATAAAAATTAAAAAATATAACATGTTGGTAATATATTGACATTTGGGGGGTTATTTTAAGCCCGTTGCGTGTCTAGTATATATTTTTTTAACGAGTTAGTGATGGGCTTTATTGTGTTGATATTTGGGCATTTGGTTAATTTTTTATACATTGCGCTCAATAAGCCAATAAAACAACCTAAATGAACAATCTATTACGAACTTGCGCAGTAGCCTTAATCGCGCTATTCTGCTGGTTTTCTGCTGTTAGCCGCGACCTTGGGCCATCTTTCGCTGACTCGAACAAAGACGCTGTCTATGTCAATTCTATTGCCCCTGACCGTGGTCTTGCGGATCCTCATGTGCTCATAGTTAATGATACTCTTTATGTGATGTGCGGGCACGATGCCAGTTGGTTTACCCACACCACTTGCCACATGGATCGCTGGGAGCTGTGGAGTACAACAAACCTACGCGATTGGAGCTATATTCTCTCTATTCGTAATGTCGACACCTACATGGGTGACCAGCCCAACTGCTGGGCGGGAGACCTTGATACCAAAGATGGTAAGTACTATTGGTACTTCTCCAATAAGTTCCATAATACAGGTGTGATGGTTGCCCCTTCGATGCACGGCCCATGGAAGGATGCCCTCGGCGAGCCGCTGCTACCCACGGGTATCATCGGCAAGGGTAAGCCTTACGATCCGGAGATCTATGTCGAGAACGATGAGCACTATATAATCTTTGGCGCGGGAGTCTACTACATCGCGACCCTAGGCGATGATATGATCTCGCTAAAGGATAAACCGAGGGCGATAAAGGTTGTCAATAAAGATGGCTCGTTCAGGGGGACTGCCGATAAGCCTACGATGTTTAAGCGCAACGGCATATACTATTTAGTATGGGGTGAACTCTATGCAATGAGTGACAAGTTGGAGGGTCCCTACACCTTTGAGGGTGAGTTTATATATGGTGGTCACGGAAGTGTCTTTGAGTGGAAGGGTCAATGGTATACAATCCAAGAGCACCACGAGGGTAATGCCTTCTATCGCGGTGTGCAGCTTCAACCTCTCTACTTCCACGAGGATGGGCGCGTGAGAGTTCCCGAGAAGAACTTTGAGTACCCTATGCCTGAGCGACTCTACGACTTTAAGTACACCTCTCAGGGCTGGCATTGCGAGGGTGGCGGTACTGATGTTAAGCGTCGCGAAGATGGATGTGTATATCTATATGGTGACGTGGCTAAGGAGGGTGCAATAATCGCCTCTATTCCGTACCTCCACACCGAGATAGCGCTTTGTGATAGGGTCTCAATCAAGATTCACAATGAGAGCGGAGCGAAGAAGATGCGTCTGGCGCTCTATACCTATGAATCTGCCTTTAGATTTACCGACAATAACCCCCAACAAGTCGATTGGTCAACTCAGGAGTGGGTGGATATCCCGCTCTCGGGCAGATGGGAGGATGCAAT
>JBCQVD010000005.1:0-36248 GCA_047173405.1 Rikenellaceae bacterium | reverse complement strand
TTAGAGCGTAGGACAGATAAGCGAACTACTATCGCTCCCCGAGGGCACCTACGCTCTAAGTATTATCGTTATTGGTCACCCCGCAGGTGAGCCTACGGTGAAAGATAAATGGGACCCCTCAAAGGTTCGATATATAAAGTAACAATGGTGGATAGGGTTAAATATCTTGTAAATATTGTGATCGTTGTGCTACTGCTTGCAACGGTTACTATTCAGCGCGATGGCAGGGTTGCGGGGCGTGATGTGGCAACACTCACACAAGACAAAGAGGAGGAGATCAGCAGCGAGGAGTCTATCGAGACAACTCTTAACGATGGTACGCGCGTGATAAATTCAGCAACACTCGCTAAGGATATTATCGGTTTTGGAGGTCCAACGCCCGTAAAACTATATGTCAAAGGTGACACGATCCAAAAGGTCGAGATAGGGGCTAACAGCGAGACTCCGAGCTTTCTGGAGGAGGTAAAGAGTAGAGGGCTGCTCGAACGTTGGTGTGGCATGAGTCTCGCCGATGCTGCGACTCAACATATAGATGCCGTCTCGGGAGCAACATATAGCTCAATCGCTATTATTGCGAATGTTAAGAGTGCAGCGCAATGGGGCGCAAATGTCGAGGCTCACAGCACAAACCCCTTCGCAGCTATCAGCCTTCGCGATATCGCGGGGTTGTTGGTTATCGCACTTGGAGTGCTGTTAACACTCACAAAGAACAAAAACAAGCGCATCATGAATATACAGCTAGCGCTGAATGTTGCGGTTCTCGGCTTCTGGTGCGGAGCGTTTCTATCACTCTCCACCCTCACGACATGGATCAGCAACGGCGTAAATCTATCGCTCTCGCTGGTAACCTTCGCGATGCTCTGCGTCGCTCTTGTGATGCCACTGCTAGGCAAGAAAGGGAGCTACTGCCACCTCCACTGCCCAATGGGTTCTGCGCAGGAGCTTCTAGGACGCCTACCCGTAGCTAGGTTTAAGCTCAGCGCAAGCGTCAACAAGGGGCTTAATAATCTACGCTACTATATCCTCGCAGTGCTACTGCTTGTAATGTGGCTAGGTGTCGGTTTCGACCTTATGAACTACGAAGTATTCTCGGCATTTATCTTCTCGTCGGCCTCCACGGTGGTGCTCATTATGGCAGCTGTGTTCTTAGTGCTATCACTCTTTATCCCTCGCCCATACTGCCGATTCGTATGCCCCACAGGAGCACTAATCACCATGTCACAAAAGACAAAAGCATAATTTAGTGTTTAGTGTTTAGCGTTAAATGTTAAGTAACCAACCACTAAACATTCAACACTAAACACTAAATGCCCTACAAATACTTAAGCACAATTAAGAAGCTAACCGCGACGAGTGCCCAGTTAAGGCTACGAAACTGACCAGTAGCGATCTTTATTAGGGTATAGGACAATATTCCTAGCGCCATACCTTCGGCGATGGAGTATGTTAGAACCATCATTATAATGGTGATAAAGGCGGGCATCGCCTCGCTCATATCCTCATAATTCAGACCCTTAGCGCAGCTAATCATCAGCGTACCCACCACCACAAGTGGACCCACCGTGGCGATAGATGGTATAAGCGTGAAGATCGGGGTAAAGAGCAGCGAGAGCATGAACAATGTTGCTATTGTAAAGGCGGTCAACCCAGAGCGTCCTCCCTCGGCGATACCTGCCGAACTTTCGCTATATGTAGTAACGGTCGAAGTTCCCAGCATCGCGCCTATTGTTGTTCCGAAGGCGTCGGCGAGCAGACACTCCTTCATCTTGGGGATATTGCCATCTTTGTCGATTATATCGGCCTGGTACGCCGCCCCCACAAGTGCACCAATGGTGTTAAACATATCCACGAAGGCGAGCATAAAGATGATGATCAACATGTCGAGTGTAAAGATCTCCGAGAAGTCGAACTTCATGAATGTCAACGAAAAGGAGCTTGGAATAGATATAGGGCTAAAGCTCTCGGGTAGTGCGATGACTCCACAAACAAACGACAACAGAGTACACCCAATAATGGAGTAGAAGAGCGCGCCACTCACCTTCTTGTAGACCAGTACGCCACTTACGAGTATACCAATGGCGGCGATTGTCGTCGAGGTGTTAAACTCGCAGAGAGAGACCAGCGTAGCGTCGTTGTTTACGATGATCCCCGAGCTACTGAGACCGATAAAAGCGATAAAGAAACCTATACCAACAGTTGTCGCTAGCCTTATGGTATATGGTATGGCATTGATTATCTTGTCGCGTATATTCAGCAGCGTGAGGACAATAAATATCAACCCCTCGATAAGTGTCACCGTTAAGGCTGTCTGCCACGAATAACCCAGCATAACCACCAACGTATATGCAAAGAATGCGTTGAGACCCATACCTGGAGCCTGCGCCAGAGGCATCTTGGCATAAAAAGCAACAATATACGTCGCTATTGCCGCGGCGAGCGCTGTGGCTGTAAATACAGCGCCACGATCCATCCCCGCAGCGGATAGAATTTCGGGGTTAACCGCCAACACATACGACATGGTGAGGAATGTTGTCAATCCCGCAAATAGCTCCGTACGCACGGTTGTTACTTTACTGTCGAACCCAAAGAGTTTTTTTAACATATCAATCTGCAATATAATCAAGTTACTAAGGCGCGAAAATAAGATATTTTGGTTATATTTGCAACACAATGAGGTATATATCAACAAGAAACTAAACAAATGATAGACCAACTTTATGGGAAATGGCAGTTTATTGGTGCCGAAGAGTTCATCGACTCACAATGGGAGGCGAGCTGTAACTATGTGGAGGGTTTAACGTGGACGTTTCATCCTCAATTCTTTGGAGTAACCAAAACCATTGGCTCCATCAATGAGTACGACCCCGAGCACAACCGCTCCGAGCAGCTGAACTACGCATATATCGCGGGTGAACATAAACTCAAGGTAGAGATCTTTACCGACCAGTTAAGCGGCATATACAACGAGTCGGAGGCGGATATCTACGAAGTTATCGCAACAGAGCGAGGCAGCGACGAGCACCCAATAATAATGATTAGCATCCTCAACGAACAAGGCTGCCCTCCTCCATATTTTCGCTATCATCTACAAAAACTGGACAGAGGGCTAACTGAATTTTAAATACTGCGGTGCGCTAGAAACTTCTACCACTACCCCACGCGGGCGGCAGGGTGCTCCCCATTTACTTTATGTATTACAGAGGACTGTCTCCGACGGGCGGGGTGCTCCCCGCGGAGCTATTAATAGTTCTCCTTGCGAGGTTCGAAGTATGCTTGCTTGTGCTTACATGCTGGGCATAGCTCTGGAGCCTCCGCAGCCAAACACACATAACCGCAGTTGCGGCACTGCCACCAGATCTCGCCCTCGCGCTTAAAGACGTCACCCTCGGTCAATCGACCTAGTAGCTTCAAGTAGCGACGCTCGTGCTCCTGCTCAACGATGGCGATATTGCGGAAAGAGGCTGCGATCTCGGGGAAACCCTCCCTATCGGCAATAACAGCTGCCTCACTATATAGGATTGTCCACTCCTCATTCTCACCTGCGGCAGCTGCGATGAGATTCTCCTTAGTGCTCTTTATCATGCCCGCTGGGAAGCTAGCTGTGATGGTTAGCTCGCCACCCTCGAGATATTTAAAAAAGACCTTGGCATGCTCCTTCTCCTGCTCGGCGGTCTCTAAAAATAGCGCTGCGATCTGCTCATAACCCTCCTTTTTTGCCACACTAGCAAAGAATGTGTAACGATTACGCGCTTGGCTCTCGCCTGCGAATGACTTCAATAAATTCTGCTCTGTAACTGTTCCTAATACACTTTTCATAATCATAATTTTATTAAATTTATTCAGGGAATTTTATTTTCTCCCATATATACCCATACACAAATATACATATATTTGTGTGTTGTTTATAATTTTTAGCCCTTTAAATCCTATAAGAAACTGTTTAAGTTTTATATTTTCGTTCTTTTAGGCTCTTTTGCATCATTTTTCACACCTCAAAATCTTTAAATAGAACCACTATTCGCCTCATTTGAGGTGCAAAAATTAATACAAAATAGCCTAAAATAACTTCGATACAAAATTTAAACAGTTTCTATAAATTTGCATATCTGAAATATTGTTCGTATGTTTGCGAACATAAATCAACAAGATGAATAAAGAGTATAAAAATAATGAGGAGCAGATAGCTCGATATATGAAGGCGCTCAGCCACCCTGCACGAGTGGCTATCGTCCGATTTTTGGCGAGCCAAGAGTGTTGCTACTTCGGTGATATTCACGAGGTGTTGCCAATCGCTAAGGCTACTGTGTCGCAGCACTTGACAGAGCTTAAAAATTCTGGTTTGATTCAGGGTGAGATTATGCCTCCAAAGGTGAAATATTGTATCAACAAAGAGGCTTGGAGTGAAGCTAAAGAGTTGATAGGCTCATTAATGGAGTCAGTTAGCAAAGATAAAAAGTGTTGCAAGTAGCGACATTTTTTTTGAGAAGAGTATTCGTAGTTTTGCGAACTACAAACAATAAAAATAGACTAAGATGGAAATTAAAGTATTAGGAACAGGTTGCGCAGGATGCAAGGCATTGGAGGCAACTGTACGTGAGGTTGTGGCAGAGATGGCACTTGATGCAACAGTTGAAAAGGTAGAGGATCTTATGGAGATTATGAACTACAATGTTATGGCTATGCCAGGGCTTGTCATTGATGGCAAAGTGGTTTCGGCAGGTAAGAGATTATCAGCAAGTGAGGTGAAAGCAATATTAACAAAATAACCCTTACAACTATGAAAAGAGGAATTATTGCGCTATTTGCGCTTATGATGCTGGCGTCTTGTGGGCACAACGCCACACCTAAAAACGAAGAAAAAGGTTGTTGCGCGACTGAGGTCAAAGCCACAGCCATGGGCACGGTGGAGATATTGTATATGCACGGCAAACAACGTTGTGCAACTTGCATAGCTATTGGCAAGGAGGCAGAGGCATTTATCAAAGGTTTAGGCAACGATAAAGTTGTTATGAAAACCGTAGACTTCTCAACTCCAGAGGGTGAGAAAATTGCTGATAAATATGAAATTGCAAGCTCATCACTTATCGTTGTAAAGGATGGCAAGGTTGATAATCTTACCTCAATGGGTTTCCAATATGCGAGAAACAACCCTGAGCAGTTTAAGAAGAATCTAAGTGAGTCAATCCAAAAGATGTTGAAATAATGGAGTGGTTACAATCGCTACTTGATAGCAGTACAGCACCTATTTTTACAGCCTTTCTGTTGGGCTTACTAACAGCCGTTTCGCCCTGCCCACTTGCGACAAATATAACTGCAATAGGTTTTATTAGTCGTGATTTGGAGTCAAGGAACAGAATCTTTTGGAACGGGTTGCTATATACTTTGGGGCGAGTTGCTACCTACACTATTTTGGGTGTCATCTTGATAACTATTCTTCGTGAAGGTTCATCGCTCTTTCAAGTTCAAAAAGCTGTAACTAAGTATGGCGAGATGGTGCTCTCTCCTGCCCTTATCCTCATAGGTCTCTTTATGCTCTTTGGCGATAAGCTGAAGTTGCCAAGTTTCGGTTTCAATGGTTCGGGGAGCGAAAAACTAAAGGGTCGTGGCGGTATTAGTGCGCTAATATTGGGTGTGCTGTTTGCCCTTGCCTTTTGCCCTACGAGTGGAGTTTTCTACTTCGGTATGCTAATCCCTATGTCGGCAACCGCTACGGCTGGTTACTTCATGCCCGTGGTCTTTGCTGTGGCTACGGCGCTGCCCGTTATTATCGTGGCGTGGGTCTTGGCGTATAGCGTGGGTGAGGTTGGCAAGGTCTATAGCCGCATCAAGATTTTTCAAAAATGGTTCTCACTCGTTGTGGCTCTGCTATTTATTGTGGTGGGAATCTATTATGGTATAATGTTCTATTTATAAGACGCTATGATACAACAATTTGCAGACTGGTTAGTCTATGACATATTCGGAATTGAGGCAGCTTCGCACTTGGGAGCTGCGCTAAACTTCTTCTTCTACGACACGATTAAGATTCTGCTACTGCTATTCTTAATCAGCTCGGTGATGGGCGTTATCAACGCATATCTCCCAATCGAGAAGTTGCGCAACTATCTCACTACTCACAAGATGTATGGTATGCAATACCTTTTAGCATCTATATTTGGTGCTATCACACCTTTCTGTTCTTGCTCTTCGATTCCGCTCTTTATCGGCTTCGTCAAAGGTGGTATTCCGTTGGGTGTAACGTTTGCTTACCTTATCACTTCGCCACTTGTGAACGAGGTGGCAGTGGCTATGTTCTTAGGCACATTTGGCGTTAAAGCAACATTGATTTATGCAGGGTCAGGTATCTTGATGGGCGTTATCGGAGGTTTTATCTTAGGCAGACTCAAATTAGACAGATACCTCTCGCCTTGGGTGCAGCAGATACAGGCAAATGCCGCAGCTGAACAAATAGAATGGGAGGAGAGTAAAGCTACATTCATCGAGCGATTGCCTTCAATCCTCAGTGATGCGTGGAAGATAGTACGTGGCGTATTAGTCTACGTAATAATCGGTATCGCCATAGGTGGAGCAATGCACGGCTACGTTCCAGAGGATTTCTTCACCGAGCAACTCTCAGCCGACAAATGGTATGGAGTACCTTTAGCTGTAATCCTCGCAGTACCAATGTATGCCAACGCAGCAGGTGTAGTTCCAATCATTCAAGTCTTTGTTGCAAAAGGTGTCCCGCTGGGTACAGCTATTGCCTTTATGATGGGTGTAGTCGGCTTGTCACTTCCCGAAGCAACACTGCTTAAAAAGGTGATGACTTGGAGGTTAATTGCTATATTCTTTGGCACAATCACAATATTCATTATTGCGCTTGGTTACATTTTTAATGTGATGCTTTAGAAACAGTTTAAGTTTTATCAATTTCCCATATCAAAACTCAAGTTATCGGCTTTTTAAAGCCGATGTATATTCGATAAACCCCTCTTGCATCTCCCAAAACCGTTTGGGGAGACTTACTTTTAGAGGTGTTTTGGATAAGAAATTCTTATCCAAAACTCACGTTACTAACTCTTCGGAGCAGTCAAAAAAAAAGAGGTGATCTCTTTGGGATAATTTTTGCTTTGCTTATATTTGTAAAATAAAATCACTCAATATGAAAAAGTACATCTTCGCGATCCTCTCTATGGCAGCACTTGTGGCGTGCACATCAACAAACACCAAAGCCATCCAAGAGGCTGAGATCCATATATTAAGAGCTGAAGATCTCGGAAAGCTCACCCCCGACACGGTGATGACCATGCTCAAACATGGCAACCAGAGTTTTATCTCTAAAAACATGCGCCTGCGAGACCATCAAGCTCAGCTAGCTGAATCGGCCAAGATTGGACAGGCACCCATCGCCATTGTATTGTCGTGCATCGACTCGCGCGTGCCCGTGGAGACAATCTTCGACATGGGTATTGGCGACCTCTTTGTTGCACGCGTTGCTGGAAATGTCGTTAATGATGATATGTTGGCGAGCATGGAGTACGCCTGCAAATATGTCGGCAGCAAGGTTGTCCTTGTCCTAGGGCATGAGTCGTGTGGAGCAGTCAACGCAGCATGTAAAGGGCTTAAGGATGGCAACCTCACAGAGCTGATGCACAAGATACACCCCGCCGTAGAGCTTGCCGCAGCCGAAGGTGGCGACCCTTCATCTAAGGAGTTCAAGAGCCGCGCGGTGGCGCACAACGTAGATATCATGGTCGATAACGTCCGTAAAAATAGCGAGATCCTCGCACAGTTAGAGTCCGAGGGTAAGATCAAGATCGTAGGCGGCATCTTCAACCTTGAGACTGGTCTTGTGGTGTTCGATTAGAGGCTAAACCCACAATACCCAACTTCTCAAATATATAACGTGAGTTATATGGATAACACAAACTACCTAGACCACTCCTTTACGGTCAACTCAGTTGATATAGATCTTTGGGGGTATATGAAGCCCTCTGCTATTCTTAACATTTGTCAAGATGTGGCGTATGTGCACTCCGCAAAGAGAGGGCTTGGCTTCGACACACTTATCTCGCTCAATATGGCGTGGGTATTATCTCGCGTTAAAGTCTCCATTGAGCATCTCCCTGCATGGCATGAACAGATCAGGGTGCGCACCTGGCACAAACGACAGTCGGGACCCTTTTCACTACGTGACTATATACTCTATGATGCCGACGAGCAACCAATCATCCGCGTTACTACCTCGTGGTTGATTATAAACCTTGAGAGTCGTCGCATTAGTCGTGTCGACAAAGTACTCAACCATAATGGCGCACTCACCCTAGCCGAGTACCAACACGACGCTATCGAGACTGAAGCACACCGCATCGTAAGCCCAACACAGTCACGCCCCGTAGCCGAGCACAAGGTGTTATACTCCGATTTGGATATTAATGGACATGTCAATAATAGTAAATATATAGAGTGGGCATGCGACCACACGCCCCAACAGATGCAGCAGGAGCTACGCCTCAAGAGTTTATGCGTTAACTTCAACCACGAAGCGAAGTACAACGACCTGGTCTCCCTCAGCTCGTCAGCTCACAGCTCCGACAATATCATCCTTGAGGGCTCTATCCACGACAAAAGTATCTTTATCGTGGAGCTAGAGTACGCCCACAAATAGCAACACTCAGCAGAGTAATAACCAATGTTCAACTATTCGGACCACTCCTTCACTAGGGAGAAGAATCCTATCTTTTTCGTGGTTGTTATACCCCAGTGAGCAGGGATACATTGATACCCCTCTTCATACGCCGCACCTGGTTTACGGAAGTCGAAATAGCCCCATGAAGCACCGACTATTGTCGCAGCGACAAAGTTATTCCAAGGCTTATCGAAATCGAAATGGTCATCCTCATTGAACACTATAGGTTTGGGGGTATACGCCTCTCTCATACGAGTTTTTTCAACCATCTCGACAATCTGTTCTGGCTTATGACGACCATTACCATGCAGTAGGATATAATCCGAGAGGGCAATTACTTTATTGGAAGGGATATGCCCACCGCCATAGCTTGTACTCACAAGAAGTGTTCTGCCATCTACCATCACCTCCTTAGCTAGAGCAATGAGTTCATGGATGCGCTCTGGTCTAAAGATACTTGTCTTAAAACACGATGTCTCGTTTACTACCTCTAAAAGCACATTGGTATATCCTCTCTCTAAGATCCACCTAACACTATTTTCTAAGCCCTTTTTTATAGCCTCCTCATTGTTGACATAGTGCTCTTGTCCGAAGTAGTAAACACCAACGATTACAACCATACCCAACTCGTCAGCTCGATCAATGACACGTTCTAAGCGACTCATATAGTCTGCTTTAAGCTCTCCCTCAGGGGTGATTGCTGTGTTGCACCAAGGGTGTTGTTTGTTTGCGGTATATCCTTGAGGACTGCCCCCTTGTAAGTTTATAGTAAACGCCAACAATCCATGCTCACGCCACAAGGACATGTTCTCTATAAACTCCGACACGTTGCGTTCTGCATCCCAAACCTTTGTATCTGGATAGATCCAACGATAGCGTGTACTATCCGTCTGGTCATCAAAGATACCATTCACCATACGGCTATTTGGAAGCAGACCCTCTATGGAGTGACCTCTCCACGTCTTGCCTTTAAATGTCTCTTCACCATTGATGCAGAAGTTGATACCCTTGATCGAAACGGCTGTTTTGCGCACCGTCGGTTATGCGTGACCGACCAATAATGTAGATAAAACAAAGGTAACAAGTAGTAGTTTTTTCATGGTTTTAGGGGTTTAAAAACAGGTTCTTACTCTTTATAGTCATCGCTATACTCGTCCAGCCTATCCTCCCATAGGTAGTGCTTAGTCTCCTTAGCTACAACACCTGAGAGCACAACCAGTACGATGATATTGGGTATTGTCATAAAGACATTCATCACATCGGCGATATTCCACACAACACGAAGATTTATTACCGCACCCGCGAAGATCACCAAGATCCATAGAACCCTAAAGTACTTCAAGGGCTTCGTACCTCCAAGGTACTGAACCGCTTTTTCGGCATAGTAGCTCCAACCCAGAATTGTCGAGAAGGAGAATGTCGCAAGGCACACCATAAGGATGAGACCTCCCACATAGGGGATCTTACTAAAGGCTATCTCGGTGAGTAGTCCATCGCCCAAAGAGTCGATATCGGGGTGTGCCACCACGCTACTAACCAACACAATACCCGTGATAGCACATATCACTACGGTGTCCCAGAATGTACCTGTCGAGGAGATCAGAGCTTGACGAACTGGGTTGCGACTCTTTGCCGCCGCCGCAACGATAGGCGCTGAACCCATACCCGACTCATTCGAGAATAGACCGCGCGCGATACCATACCTTGCCGCTGTAATGACCGCCGCACCGACAAAACCACCGCCTGCCGCCTGTGGCGAGAACGCCGAGGTCACGATCAACCTTATCGACTCCCCTACAAAGGGTGCATTGGCGATTAGGATATATACGCAGCCACCCAAATAGAGCAGCGTCATAAATGGAACCAATCGAGCACACACCTTAGCGATACCTTTAACACCAAAGAGTGTCACCCACGCAACAGCGATCGAGATGATCGCGCCACTTATATATTTCGATAGACCTATGGTATCCGACATCACCGTAGCGAAGGCGTTGGATTGAACCGAGCTACCTATTCCAAACGCTGCAAAGACTGTAAATAGTGCAAATAGCCACCCTAGCCACCTCCACTTAGCCCCCATACCGCGCTCAATAGCGTACATTGGACCTCCGATCATCTTGCCATCAGCACCCTTGACTCTATACTTCACAGCGAGTAGCGCCTCGGCGTATTTGGTGGCTATACCGAGTATTCCCGACATCCAACACCACATCACAGCGCCTGGGCCTCCCAGAGCAACAGCTGTCGCCACACCCACAATGTTGCCGATTCCGATAGTCGCAGCTAGCGAGGTTACGAGTGCTCCAAATTGACTAACGTCTCCTGCGGCACCCTCCTCCTTGGATATGGATAGCTTAATTCCTGTGAATAACTTTCGTTGCGGACAGCGCAATCTAATAGTTAGAAATAGGTGACACCCAAATAGTGCAATAATCATAGGCCACCCCCACAACCATCCACTCAGCGTCTCGAAAAAATGATCAATAATATTTAACATCGCAGTGCATTTTAGGTATAAAACAACTTGAGTTATCACTCTAAGAGGCAAAAATAGTTAAATTCATTTAAAAAATAGCCATTTAGACATACAATGATCTGATATTTTGTCATTACACTTTTTTTGCCTAACTTCGCCGTTAACATAAATCAATCGAGCATGGATTTCGAAAAGCTTAAAGAGCTACTAAAAAAGGATTATTTCGCAACACAGATGGGAGCCGAGATCACTGAGATAAGTGAAGGTGGCGCTGTGACGGTATTAGAGGTGAATGGCAACCACTTAAACGCAGGCAACATAACTCAGGGAGGTGTCGTCTTTACCCTTGGGGACTACGCCATGGCAGCCGCTGCCAATAGCCGAGGCAAGCTCGCCTTCTCCATACAAAACGATATTAAGTATCTGCTCTCCACAACTAAGGGGGCTAAACTTAGAGCTGTCGCTCGCGAGGTCTCTCTGGGCAGAACCATCTCCAATTATGCCGTAGAGGTCTTTGATCAGGACAACCGACTTATAGCCACTGGTTCAGGGGTCTTTTTTCGCAAAGATGCAAACCTATAAAACATTTATAGCATGAGTGAAAACGAGAAAAAAAGTCTCTCAATAGGCGAGATATCGATCACCTTCAAAGGACGCAAGCCCGAAGATGGCGATGTTCTTATCCGCTCAAAGAAGCGTTACCGCGCCAAAGGAGAGGTTGTTTCAGGGGCCTCCAAGATGCGCGCTGCCTACAAAACACGTATCGCCAAAAAGGGAGCTAAGAAGCGTTGAGCGTTTAATGTTGAGCGTTATTAGGTTAAGTACTTACATCTTAACACTTAACACTTAACATTAAACACTTAACACTAAACACTAAACACTAAACGAAATGACTCCTGACGTAGCTCTGCTCGACACCCCTCTGGGCGTCTATATCCTAGAGTATAACGACGATGTTATCTTTGCTCTAAAACCATACATAGAGACAACGAAACGAGTGCCGCGGGAGAGTGATTTTTCGCATAGGGTGCACCGCGAACTCATTGAGTTTATGGCGGGCGAGCGCACATCGTTTGATTTTAATATCGACATCAATAGACTCAGCGCGTTCTCGCGCTCTGTACTCTGTGAGCTTCAAGAGATCCCCTACGCGCACAAACGCACATACAAAGAGATCGCGACGGCTCTAGGCAACCCCAACGCCTCGCGCGCGGTGGGTAGAGCCTGCAAACATAATCCCATACACATCATCATCCCCTGCCACCGCGTTATTGGCTCCAATGGATCACTTACGGGATATGCCGCAGGGATAAGAGCCAAAGAGAGGCTCCTCGAGCTTGAAGCGACAGGGCTACTTTTCGAACTTAACGTTATAGATTAGGTGCTCCAGCCTATGCAAGAAATTTCGCTTGGGCAGCTTGGGTGAGTAGACGTAACAGTCTATGGTAAAGACCCTATCACTCTGAGTATCAATAGTTGAATAGCTGACATAAGGACCACCCATAAAATCACCATCCACCTCCCAGAAACCGCGCTGCTCAGCCCACACTCTGCCCTCCAATCTGAAGAGTCGGTAGTCGGGAGCGACATCCATAAAGGTTGTCATAAAGGAGCCATCCGAAGGACCTGGAATACGGCTAGCGTACTTATTGCGCGCCTCTAAAAGCGCTTCGCTTTTAAGCGAGGCGTTACCTTGCGCGGGGTAGCTATATATAAAGAAGCCCTCGCTCGCTGTGGGGTACTCGTACGATAGCCACAGGAAATCTTCGCTATCGGCTCTAAGCGTATAACCTTGAGGCACACGCATATCGACCCCGAACTTATCGGCTATGACCTTATCGAGTTGTTTGAGGCTAAACTTCTGGGCATACTCTTTTGAGCGGTTGCGCTCCGCCATCTCTAGCGCGTGAAGCACCTCCGCGCGGTTACTTGAGAGGTACTCCGTCACCACTCGCTCGCTATCGCCCTGAAGCGTCATTATTATCTGAGGCTCGGCGTTAACATCATACTCAACGACTATCTCTGGCTCGCTTATGCCCTCCGCAATTACAACCTTGAAGATATTGCGATGTCTGAGCACCAAACGCGTGTAGCCTTGGTTGGTGACGCGCAGCACATCGAAGAGAGGCTCCACTTGACTTAGGTGGGGTATGGGCGCGGTAAATATCGAGCGTAGCGTATCACCTAGCTCGCCCTCCCACTCGGGTTGATTACAAACCACAATAAGCTCATAGGGAGAGCCTTGAGAGACTACATTCACCTTAGAGGCGGTGCGCAGAGCGTCACACGAAACTGCGCAAAAAGCTATTATAGCGATCAGAAGTGTTGTTATTGATTTCATAATTTCGTTTTAAACATAATATTAACATGAGTTCGAGAATAGAAAAACTCAATTTTATTTTATTATTGTCTCAATTTTTGTGAGTTTTTCTATTCTCGAACTCACGCTAAGAGCTTAAAAAGCTCCTTTATATCTTACCCCACCCCTAAATCCCCTCCCTCTGGGCGGGGGCTTAGTCGCTTACGCTCCTCAGTGGTCGAGTTCGAAAAATATTTCGAACTCACGTAATATTAGCACAAATATAGCAATTTTTAATAAAAGTCACTATATTTGTAATCCTAATAACGATATATCATAAACAGTACCACAACAGAGATGAGGTTAAAGCCGCCTAAAATATTGCGACGCATACTCCCCGATCTAATCTGGGAGGTTGATGACCCGTCATCAATATACCTCACTTTTGATGATGGTCCAACCCCAGGCATCACCGAATGGATACTCTCCACGCTGAAGAAGTACGATGCTAAGGCGACCTTCTTCGTCCTAGGTAAAAATATTGAGATGTATCCCGACCTCTACGCCATGATCCTTGAGCATGGTCATAAGGTGGGCAACCACACCTACTCCCACCAGAAGGGCTGGGGTATGAGTCTGGAGCGATATGTCGAAGATGTAGAGTTCGCCAACGACCTTATCCACAGCGACCTCTTTCGTCCGCCCTATGGTCAGATTAAACCCTCACAGGCTAAATTCCTGTCGCAGAGCTACAAGCTAATCATGTGGGATGTCATCTCGCGCGACTACAACCGTCGAGTCTCACCCGAGGGGTGTCTCAAAAATGTAGCTCCCTATATTGAGGGTGGCTCCATTATAGTGTTTCATGATAGCGATAAATCATTCCGCAATATGAGCTACGCACTACCTCGCACACTCGAAATAGCCAAGCAGAGGGGTCTAGCATGTAAATCACTAATCTTCTAGCTCCGTAGATATGGATATTATAATAGCTATAACAGCCGCTAGTGGCGCCATCTATGCCCGCCAAGTTGTTGATTACGCCATTGCCGATGAGAAGGTCAACTCCATAGCCCTCATCTTTAGCAACGATGCCGAAGATGTTGTCGAGTATGAAGGTGAGCAGATAGCCTCGCACCCCAAGATCACACTCTACCGCAATGACGACCTCTTCGCACCATGTGCTAGTGGCTCCTGCCTCTACGATGCAATGGTCATAGTACCATGCTCAATGGGCACTATGGGACGCATCGCAGCGGGATTCTCCGACACCCTCATCACCCGCACGGCGGATGTGATGCTTAAGGAGCGCCGTAAGCTTATAATCGTGGCTCGCGAAACACCACTCTCACTTATCCACCTGCGAGCCATGACAACACTCACCGAGTGTGGAGCTATCGTAATGCCTGCATCACCATCCTTCTACGCCTCACCCACCTCTATCGAAACGCTCGCCGCGACACTTTCCTCGCGCGTTGCTCAGATGACAGGCATCACCTGCGAAGTAAAGAGATGGGAGGGTCGATAACTTTTTTTCGCATTGAATACTAACAATCAACTAAAAAGTTGTACCTTTGGCAAATTAAAAATAGAATATTACAATAACATAAAAAATTATAGAGATGGCTACAACAGCTGATATCAAGAACGGTATGTGCATCGAACTAGATGGCAAAACATTCCAAATCATCGAGTTCCAACACGTTAAGCCAGGCAAGGGTCCTGCTTTCGTTCGTACTAAACTCAAAAACCTAGAGAACGGACGCGTGGTAGATAACACCTTTTCATCAGGCACCAAGATCGAGATCGTACGCGTCGAGCGTCGCCCTTATCAGTTCACCTATGAGGATGATTTGGGTGCTCACTTCATGCACACCGAGACTTTCGAGGAGATCAATATCGAGCGCGACCTAATCACCAACTCTGACCTTATGGCAGATGGTCAAATCGTAGAGGTTATGTTCCACACCGAGAAGGAGAGTGTTCTATCGGCTGAGCTTCCTCCAATCGTTGATATGGAGGTTACATACACCGAGCCAGGTATCAAGGGCGATACAGCCTCTACAAACTCGCTTAAGCCTGCAACAGTACACACTGGAGCTACTGTTCGTGTACCTCTCTTTATCAACAACGGCGATAAGATCCGCGTTGACACACGTACCCGCGAGTACTACGAGCGCATTAAGTAAGGGCTACCCCTTACAACATAAAGACTTTCATTGCAATAATGAAAGTCTTTTTTTTGTGCCTCATAGCTCCGCGGGAGCCTTTATTATATAGCGGTCTGGTTTAACACTACTTATTATAGCTACGTAGAGCCAACTGGCGTACCCACATTACGAAACCTCCCGTAAGGATAAGGTTCAGTACAAGTGTCAAGACTGAGATGATAAGTGCATTACCTCCTAGGTGGTAGCTAATAGCGATGAAGATCACACCTGCGCCAACCTCACCACGGGTGAACATACCTACCGACACCGCCAAACGCTCACTGAAGCGACGGTCGCGGTAGAAGAAGATAGGCACGAGCTTACCGATGTTGGTAAGTGCTGATACTAGCAGTACATGGATCGCGATCTCGCCCCATGGCATCATTGGCACCGTCGAGATAACAGAGTCGACCTCCGCAGAGTTGAGAGTGCCCGAAATCTGCGGCATGCTGAGTCCCACAAGGAACATAAAGAGGAACGAAATAAAGCTAGAGACGTTAGCCTCGCGCTCAGACTCTATATGTTTGGTTTTCATTACCATACCAAGGATAAACGCAGGGAGCAGAACCTCGATATGAATACTGTTCTCGACACCAAAAAGCCCCTTTGTCGCTACGTAGATGATGTGTGTGATACCAAACACGATGATTGAATATATAACTATCGCCTTCCATCCTTGAGGCATATTGTATGTATTGAGCCTCTTCCAGCCGAGGATAAGAAGCAACACAACAACGGTAACCAGAGCTATCATGTGCCACTTAAGACCGATCATCATGATCTGGAGCGGTATCATAAGGAGTATGGTGTCAAGGTCGTCAAAAATTGCGAGTACTTGAATCTTCTTATATATCCAACTCTTTGAGAGATTCAAAGTAGCCAGCATGGTAAAGAGGATACCCGCAGAGGTAGGCGCCGCGAAACGGCTAAGTAACAGACTCTCTTTCCATGCCATATCATCACCCCAAAGAGATGATGGAAGAAGTACAAATACGTAGTACACGGCGGTAAGAATCCATGGAAGCGCTGCGGTTGCCATGGCGATAAAGTAGTCGGTGGTGTAGGATCTCCATCGGCTTTTGTCGATCTCGAATTCACGACCTACATTTATCATGATAAACGATAGGCAGATGTAGAGTAGAGGAGTGCTAAAGATTGACTTCATGCACGAAAAACTCCCATCACCCATAAGCGTAGGAAGAAGTTGAGATGCGGCGAGTCCAAGCATCAAGAAGAGCGAAAAAGATAGAACTTTTTTCATTGTTGGTGAAAGACTTAGATTTTATTGTTTATACTATTCATTAAAGTGTATTAGGGCTATCGCACTGGCTGAAACGCCCTCTTCAAGTCCTTCAAAACCCAATCTTTCAGTTGTTGTCGCCTTTATAGAGACCTGCTCTAATTCAACAGACATAACCTCGGCAAGTCGCTCGCGCATAGAGTCGATATATCCCCTAAGTTTGGGGCGTTGCATACGTATGGTAGAGTCGATGTTTCCAATCTCGAAACCGCGACCTCTAACTAGTGCAACACTTCTCTCAAGCAGCAAGCAGGAGTCGATAGCTTTAAACTCGGCGCTCGAGTCAGGGAAATGGAGTCCAATATCCCCAAGAGCTGCGGCACCAAGCAGGGCGTCACATATAGCGTGAATGAGTACATCTCCATCAGAATGGGCAACACAGCCCTTGGTGTGGGTAATCTTTACCCCACCTAGAACCAGAGGTAACCCCTCCTGAAGACGATGCACATCGTAGCCTTCACCTACTTTAATTCTCATAACATCGCAAAGATAGCACAATTTTAGTAGAACTTATGAAAATTAATACTAATTTTGTGGAAAATTATGAAAATGAAACAAATCAGCGAACTAGAACCATCTTTAGTGTGGGGGTTATTTCACTCGATAACAAAGATACCTCGACCTTCAGGTAAGGAGCAGAAGATTATAGCGTGGCTTATTGATTTTGCTAAATCTCACTCATTGGACTACAAAGTCGACAAGGTGGGTAACGTCTTGATCTCGGCACCCGCAACAGCGGGTCGTGAGCAGACGCCAGCGGTGACGCTTCAAGCGCATGTCGATATGGTGTGCGAGAAAGACTCGGACGTAGAGTTCGACTTCGAGAGCGACCCTATACGTACTCGTATTGAGGGCGAGTGGGTGACAGCCGCAGGGACAACGCTCGGAGCCGATTGTGGTATCGGTATGGCAGCAGCACTCGCAGCGCTTATCGACCCTAGCTACGAGCATGGACCTCTCGCGGCACTCTTTACCGTCAACGAGGAGGTCGGTCTCACGGGAGCCTTTGAGCTGGGCGAGGGGATGATAAGTGGCGATATACTACTTAATCTCGACTCCGAAGAGGAGGGCGAGATATGCATAGGTTGCGCAGGAGGTATAGATACCGTAGCCACCTTCCACTTCGAGAAGAGCCGCGAGCCTAAGGACTTCAGCTTCTTTCGCATCGACATCTCGGGGCTTCGAGGAGGACACTCGGGAGCCGATATTCACCTCGGACTCGCCAACGCCAATAAGATCCTTGCGCGAGTACTTAGCGACGCACAACATAGCTTCGGCATGCAGCTAAGTTATGCCCATGGCGGAAATCTACGCAACGCTATACCTCGCGAGGCGTATGCTATCTTCGGCATCCCCACGCGCTACGAGGAGGAGTTTAAGCAGAGCCTTGAACTCTTCGAGGCTGACATCAAGGATGAGTACGCAGCAATAGAGCCTAACATCACAATCTCTCTTAGCGAGATGCCCGCGGTGGAGGTTATCGACAAGCAGACACAGCTAGGGGTGATATACTCGCTGCTTGGCGTTGCCAACGGTGTGATATCACTATCTACGGTGATGGAGGATCTAGTCGAAAGCTCTACGAACCTAGCCTCAATACGCTTTAAGGAGAACAATAGCATCGAAGTTGTTACAAGTCAACGCTCCTCGAAGCAGAGCGCTAAGACGTACGTTATGCAGATGGTCGAGGCTACCTTCACCCTCGCGGGAGCCGATGTAACACATTCGGATGGCTACCCTGGATGGAGCCCAAACCCTGAGTCCGAGATCCTCGCCCTGGCAAAGAGCAGCTACGAATCTCTCTTTGGCTCGCAACCCTCAGTCACAGCGATACATGCGGGGTTGGAGTGTGGATTATTCTTGGAGAGTTACCCCGACCTAGATATGATATCCTTTGGTCCGACACTCAGCGGCGTACACTCCCCCGACGAACGACTACATATCGAGTCGGTGACTAAATTTTGGGATTTCCTAAAAGATATACTCTCAAAGATTTAGGTTTTGTATATTAACGCATTACACTAGATATAACACTAAGAACTGATATCCTTACTCGTATTGGGTTTAAATGTCTTTGACATTTAATAAATTTTGATTTTCAAGTTGTTGTGTAAATTTATTTACGAGAATAACTTGAAAATCAAAATCTTAGAGCGTAGACTCTAAGCCCAATACGCACAAAAAAAGCTCCGCGGGGAGCACCCCGCCCGTCGGAGACAGTCCTCGGATTTAAACGGACAACACTGAATTAATTTATGATACGCTTTATCCCTCTTTTGATTCTGGCTACTCTACTTATTTGGAGAGTTTCTGCACAGACAGAAGAGGGATCTCTTTTTAGCTATAACACCACAGACCCTCTATACTTTGAGGGTGTTGTTCAACCCGACTCGACACTCTTCTCACGGAGCGTTATTGAGTCGAGCGACCTCTACGCTACATTGACACGTTACTACCAAGCAGGGGGCGAGAGCGGTGCGTCGGCACGTCGAGGAGGTGTTGCGTGGTGGATCACAAAGAGCCTCCGCAACGATACTCAATGGGGTGAAGGGGAGTTGACACAACCTCTCACGCGCACCTCTTTGAGAGTAAACTACGAAGGTCGCAACTCTCTGTTTGGAGTTCAAGCTAGCTATGTTCATATCTTTAAAGATAGCGGTTGGGCTATCAGCAGCGACCTCAACCTACGCACGGGACGCAACGGTGAGGTTGATGGACTCTTTGCAAGTGAGGTCTACCCTCGCGTCACACTCTCAAACTCTATTGGAGATAGGCACTTCGTGACCCTTAACGTGAGTGCACCCTACACTATGCGAGGACTCCGAAGCGCCGCCTCGCAGGAGTGTTATACCCTCACCTCAAACCCTAACTACAACCCTTCGTGGGGTCTCTATAATGGTGAGATCCGTAATTCGCGTGTCGCGCGTAACTTCAAACCATCATTGGGGTTTCGATACCAGCGTCCTCTGAGCGATATCACAACCTTCGCGCTCGAGGTCGACACAGAAGGAGGCACCTCCAAGGTTAGCGCACTGGGGTGGTACAACGCCACCAACCCAATGCCCAACTACTACAATAAGATGCCTAGCTGGATCTCTCCCACAAGTGATGCTTATAGCGTCGCGATGGCGGTGTGGCAGAGCAACAATACGAACTATACCCAAGTCAACTGGGCACAGATGGAGGAGTATAACACATCGAACAGCGACGGGGAGGCTCACTACGTCCTAGAGGATCGTGTTACACAAAGCCTCAACATCGAGCTGCGCGCACTCGCGACAACACAGCTCCAAGGTGGGGTGACCCTCAACTATGGCGTTGAGTATCAGCGAGGCGAGCAACGCTACTACAAAGAGATGCGCGACCTGCTGGGAGCAGAGTATCTTCTCGATGTCGACCAGTGGGTGAGCGACTACTCTAGCGTCAGCAACAACCTGCAAAACAACCTCCGTGACCCTAACCGCAAGGTTACCGAAGGCGATAAGTTTGGATATGATTACAGCTTTATAACCTCGCACACAGAGCTACTGATAGGCGCCGAGTTCGCCCGCGGAGGCTTCAGCTCCAAGTTCACCCTTCGGGCGGGCGCACAGGAGCTATACCGCCAAGGGCACTACGAGAAGGAGCGCTTCTCGGGAGCGCTATCCTATGGTAACTCACAGAGAGTATCCCTCGAGGAGTACACTTCGACACTCTCCATCGACTACGCTTTACGCCCAAAACATCGGCTCTCGCTACACGCGAGCATTGCTAAGAGTCCGCCTCTAGCCTCGTCGCTATTCATTGATGAGCAGAGCGCAAATACACTTGTCGATAGCCCCACAAGCCAATCTATCAACTCGCTTAATGTCGGCTACACCTACCGTGGATGGCGCTTTAAGTTTGAGAGCCACCTAAGCTATATCTACGTTGGCGATGGGGCGCAGAGCTGGCAGGCATATGATGATATGAGCGGGAGCTACTGCGATGTTGTGATATCCGACATCGCCACCACCTCGCTAAGCGCCGAGGTCGCCGCGTCACTCAAACTAAGCTCACAGCTAACACTCAGCTCGACACTCAGCATTGGCTCCTACACATACAGCAACTCTCCGCAGGTGAGGCTCTACAACTACGACGACATGACACTCATAGCCTCCACAACAGCTAGCGGCATTGAGGGGTGCGTCGTAGGCAACACGCCACAGATAGCCTCAACACTCTCGCTAAGCTACTTCGCCTCTAAAGGTCTTATCCTGAACCTCAACTCGTCGCTCCTCGCTAGCCGATATATCGAGCCATCTATTGTGCGACGCACCGAGCGCATGATGTCGTATGCACCCAGCAACGATATATGGAGTCAAGAGTCGTTAGGCGATATCTTCGATTTGAGTATCTGCATCACCAAGAATATATATATGAGAGATTCGCGCCGCCTCACCGCGCGCCTAAATATCGAAAACCTACTCTCCTCGGGAGGTGACGTCTCATATGCCCGCGAATCAAACCGCATACTCACAAACGACTATGGAGGTGTTAGTTACAGCACATACGCCCAACCCTCGGTATATATATTAAACCAAGGCGCATCACTGTACATCTCGTTAGGGTACTACTTCTAGTTATAATAGTTAGGAGTTAATAGTTTCTAGTTAAGGAGCTAAACACTAATCACTTAACACTAAACACTAATCACTTAACACTAAACGCTTAACACTAAACACTAAACACTGCTAGCTGATCTATGATACGACCGCTACGTTGCTCTACGTCGCGGGCTATGGCTTCGATATCGCCACCGCACAGCTGACCATCATGAACCACCACTTCGCCATTGACTATTGTTGTTACCACATCGCTCGCCTTAGCGCAGTAGACCAGCGACGAGACAGTATTGAGACGTGGTCGATGATGTAACTTCTGGTTGTCGACAACTATAATATCGGCTAGTGCGCCCTCTGCGAGGATACCTAAGCGCCCCTCCATACCTATCGCCTTGGCGCCATTAACTGTCGCCATGCGCAGTATGTCGTATGCTGATATTGCCGTAGCGTCCATCGTCGCCACCCGCGCGAGGAGTGCCGCGCTACGCATCTCATCCCACATATCGAGGTCGTTATTCGAACAGACACCATCGGTGGCGATGGTGCAGTTAACCCCTGCTCGGTGTAGCGCCGTAAGGGGAGCTATGCCACTAGCTAGCTTCATATTACTTTGTGGACAGTGCGCAACACTACACGCACGCGCGCGGATAAGTTCGCGTGTCGGTTCATCGAGGTGCACACAGTGCGCAAGGATAGTCTGCTCGCCCAGCAGCGACGCATTATCGAGATACTCCGCCGCCCCTACGCCATGGCTATCCCGTATCATCTGATCCTCACCCTGCGTTTCGAGGAGGTGGATAGTCGAGGGTAGCGTGCCATACTCATCCGTCACCTCCTTAATTATGGTGAGCGTCTGTGGCGAGCATGTATAGGGGGCGTGCGGCGCCACACCCGCCCTCACGAGCTTCGACGACGAGGCTCTCTTGTGGAGCCTCTCGAAGTCGGACTTAAACTCTTGCGCTCGAGCATCAAGAAGTGTTGATGTGAGCAGTGCTCGACAACCAAGCCTCTCGCACGCCTCGGCGATACGATCCATCGAAAAGTACATATCGACAAAGGTTGTCACTCCACCCAGCAGCATCTCCGCAACACCCAGCAGTGCGCCTGCTTCAATATCATCATCACTTTGAAGCGCTTCGAAGGGCCACACATAGCCCGTGAGCCACTTCATAAGCTCCATATCCTCAACCAGGTTACGCTGAAGCGTCATCGCCACATGGCAGTGGGTATTAATGAGTCCTGGCATAACCACTCGCCCCTGACAATCAATAACTCGACATGACGGGTTCTCCGCCACGAACGATTCAAGCAGTGAATTATCACTACCCACCATCGCTATGGTGTCACCTTTGATGGCTATAAATCCTGAAAAGATATCTTCGCTCGCCCCCTCCATCGTTAGGATCTGGGCATTGGTTAAAAGTATTGAGTTCATAAATATAAACCTGAGTTTTGGATAAGGGAAATTTATTGTTTACCTGCCCGTTTTATCAATTTCCCATATCTAAAACTCAGGTTATCGGCTTTAAAAAGCCGATTTATATTCGATAACCCCCTCTTGCATCTCCCCCAGACCGTTGGGGGAGACTTACTTTTAGAGGTGTTTTGGATAAGAAATTCTTACCCAAAACTCACGTTATAAATAATGTAAATTCAACAATACATAGGACTGTCTCCGACGGGCGGGGTGCTCCCCGCAGAGCTATTTTTATCTTGCGTATTGTGATTAGAGACTTCGCTCTAATATTTTGATATACAAGTTATTACTTCAAATAAATTTGAGAAACAACTTATATATCAAAATTTATTAAATGCCGAAAGCATTTAAACCCAATACGAATAAAAGTAAGCCCATATCTTCATACCATATAATATACTAATATTGATTTGGTCAGTAATAGCGTTCGATTGTTAATAGTAGGCGCAGCCTACGTCGCTATATATTGATAAATGAGCGATAAAGCAACGCTTTAATCGAACATTTGTCAATATATGGCATGTTGAAAATCAACATATTAACAATCGTTACAAAATAATAGCTCCGCGGGGAGCACCCCGCCGCTGCCCGCGTAGGGCAGTAAAAAACAGAAGCAAAAGTTGCCCGCGCAGGACAGTAAAAAGGAGAACCTCTTAACCCTCGCACCTCTACAACAGATAAAGCATTACATCGTTTCGCCCTGTACCGTCACCATCATACATGGAGACTCTTTCGAGGAGGTGTATATCCTCAGTACCTTATGGAAGTGTCCCTTCTCACCGCGTATGGCTTGATAGCTGATCTTAAAAGGTATCGAGTCGCGGGGCGTGATCGGTCTCTTCGAGTATCTACTCTTAATACATTTGCATGTTGTCGAGGTGTGGGTAATGATAAGAGGCTGCTCCCCCTCATTACATATATATATGGTACGACTCGGAGGGGTTCCCTTGCGGCTCACCTGCCCGAAATCGACACATCGTTCACTTACTCGGATATCTTGCTTTCCACTTTTCGACTGCGCGTGAAGCCCCTGAAGAGACAGAAGCAACAGCACCACAGAGAGTATGTTCCTAGTTTTCATATCTAGTTTAACTTAAATACGTAGGTTATCGTACCTCCCTGTATAAAATCGTCACTCGACGAGAAGCGAGTCTTGAGCGCCGCCTGTCGCGCTGCGTCAATAAGTACAGAGGATGTTGTCGTCGAGCCTTCGGCTCTATATGTGGCGCTTGTGACTGCCCCCTGTTCATTAACAACAACATCTATAACCACACGACCCACAGCCTTCGAGTTGTACGCAGGCTCGGGAAGCGCCCCCACAAGGGTTCGCCCACTGAGCGAGTATGAGGCGCTACTGAGTGCCACGTCACCCCCCGCGCGTGCTGCGGCTCCCTGCGCTTCGCCATCACCCACGCCGCTCTTCTGCGCGGTGGCACTCTGCGACGAGGTTGTGTTTGTCGATGGCACACGACCTGGGAATAGCGACTTCTTATCGACCTTGCGTGGTTCGGGTTCGGGCGTTGGCTCGGGCTTCGTCTGAGGCTCTACCTGCTCTTTGGTCACCTCCTGCTTCTGCTTGGGTGTTGGCACCTCAACCTCGCTACGTTCGTCGGTTGCCACGACCTGCTTGCTCTTCGCCACACTCTTCACAGGTGTCGGCTTGGAGGGGGCTGGAGGGGGCGAGGATGGCTCAGCACCCTTGCTCGACAGCGACTCACTCTCGTCACCAAAGAGGACGAGGATACCCTCGTCGGGAGGTGGCGGAGAGGTCAAGTTGAAGCTCACAACACACAACAAGAGAGCAAGCACCATGAAATATAGTAGTGCCGCCAAAGCTCCCCACACACGCGAGCGCTTATTGCTGAGTTTGTAATAATACCTATGCATACCACCTAGTTTGGTGAAGTTGCTAATATAAGCTTATACTTATTATCTTTCGATATATTCATTATCTGCACCACCTCGTCCACCGCCACGCTCTTGTCGCAGTGCAACGAGATTGTTGGCTCCTGCTGACCCTCCAACCTCGCCTTGAGAGCCTTCTCTACGCCCTTCACACCCTCGACAACCTCTCGCTCGACATAGTAGCGGTACTTATTACCTCCCATATCCTCTATCGAGACCGTTGTGATAGCCTTATCTTTGAGCTGGTTCGCACTACGCGGAAGCATCAACTTCAAAGCGTTGGGGTTGATAAGGGTTGTGGCTATAAGTAGAAAGAGCAGCAACAGAAACATCAAGTCGGTCATCGAAGCCGACGAGAATGATTTGTCTACTTTAGATCCTCGTTTAATCGCCATGGCTCCTAAGATTGTTTAGTGTGAGTACTCACTGGTTGGTTCAAGATATCCATAAAGGCGATAGAGTTTGCCTCCATTCTAAAGACCAACTTCTCGATTCGAGCTACGAGGTAGTTATACCCGAAATATGCTGGGATACCAACACAGAGACCCGCCACAGTGGTCACCATCGCCACGTACATACCCCCCGCAAGAAGCGACATATCGACAGTTCCGCCCGCAGCGGCCATATCCATAAAGGTGCGAACCATTCCGAGCACGGTACCCAAGAAGCCGATCATTGGCGCGCCTCCCGCGATAGTCGCTAGAGCTGGTAGGTTCTCCTCGAGTTTCGAGACTTCGAGGTTAGCGACATTCTCAATAGCGCTCTGAACATCGCCCATAGGACGACCAATACGAAGGATACCCTTCTCGATCATACGAGCTATTGGTGTGTTGTTGCTGCGACACATCTCGACAGCCGACTTAACCTTACCGTCGAAGATAAAGTCGCGGATGCGGTTCATGAAGTTGGCATCAATAGTCGAAGCCTTGCGTATGGCTAGATACCTCTCAACAAAGATGAAAATAGTGACACCTCCCAAGGCTAAAAGAGGCCACATCAACCAACCTCCCTTAGTGAAGAGTTCCCATAATCCCATTTGAGTCTGTTGCGCCGCCTCTTCAGCGAGGGCAGCTTGCAATAATTGTAGCATTATTATTTAGTTTTTAGTTATTAGAAACAGTTTAGTGTTTAATGTTAAGTGTTTATAGTTTAGCGTTTAATGTTATTCCTTATCTATTTTATCGTTCTCTCGCCTATTTTTATTGCGATTGAACCTCAGTTTTATGCTGCGTCTGAGATCTTTAAAGTCGTCAAACTCCTCGTGGTAATACAATCCGACGCCCGTCTCTTGGAGACCCTGGTTCTCATCATAGCGGTCTATAGTCTGCGTGAAGCCCTTTAACTTCAGCGCTCCCGAGCGATCTATAAGCCAAGTGATATACGCCTCACCCGAGAAATTCGAAGCGTTGCTATTCTCATCCTCCGCAGCGGTGTTGGCGGCGTCACTAGAGTAGTTACCCTCCAGCTCCAAGAGGAGTCGGTTGTTGATAAGCCCTCGCGAGAAGCCGAAATCTATCTCATCACCCGTAAGTTCCGACTCAGGACGATAACGTATAACTACATTGTAGCTATTGGTCGACAACCAGTTACTCAGCTGGTTGGTAAGAAGCTCAAAGCCCGTAGATGTGGTGCTTGAGACACCGATGCTACTATCACTACCCGACACTTCGGGGATAAAACTATTGGTGAGCAGCAGGTAGAAGAACTGCCTTGAGATAGTCTCCTGATCGTTGAGTAGATTATCAATAACTGCTGTCTGCTCAGGGTCGGCCGTAGGTAGCTCGATATCGAAGGTCACCTCGGGGCGGGTCAACTTATCGCGTAGGTTGATAATACAGTCAACGGGCACAGCGCGTGTCGACTCATCTGCCATAAGGGGTTGCAGAGAGGTCTTGAGCTTGTAGATGGCGTCGATATCGAGCGTCGCATCGAGAGGCTCACCGCTCCACTGTATGGATGAACCTGGCTCAATGGTGAAGCGTTTATTGACAATATTACGCAGCGTGAAGAGGTAGCTGCCCTCCGAGATGGTGTAGTCGCCATACATCTCGAAGGTGTTAGTTCGAGGGTTGATCTTAAGGTTTATATCTCCCTCGCCTCGACCTCTGAGGATATCACCTACGGTAGGGTCGATAACCAGCTGAAAGTCGGTCTGGGGGGTGACGTGTACCGTAGCGTTGATATTGAGCGAACTATTCGAGGTGGCTCTACTCGTACGTCTCTCGTAGATCAGACGCTTGCGGTGGCTGAAGTCCGAGGTATCGACCTTCTGAGGCTCCATGAAGGTTACAAACTGTGCAGAGGTTATATTACTCTTGTTCGTTAGCGGCATGAAGAATGATGAATTTTCGCGCGTCGTGGCGGTGATATTCATATCCACACCCCTCTTATCTCCCTTAATATCGACCACTCCCGAGCTAAACATCGTACCATAGAAGAGATCGTTATCGCGACTTGTAGTATTTAAAACCATCAAGTTCTGAGGCGTAAGGCGCAACGAGTAGGCTATATTAGAGAGGTGCTCCATATTTAGCTCCAGATCCAAAGCAGATCTATTGTTAAGGGTATCTAGCAGGGTGATACCGCGACCCGTAAGGTGATTATTCTCCACAACGAGTTGCGCCCGAGGTATTCTATACTTAACCTTTGTGTAGTCGACCGTAGATTCAAAGTTGTAGACGTCAAGGGCGCCTGTTAGCTCCGCCACGCGACGCTCTCCACGCAGCGTCAACTCGGCGTTAGCGTACCCCGTGGACCCCACAAGGATACCCTTGAGTGGAGGGTCCAGAATACCCATATTGAGGCTGTCGATTTTCAACTTAGCCAGATACCTCACCTTCGAGGGGATGTAGTAGCCCCTAATAAGGGTATCCCCCTTAATACGATCTGAGAGCATCACGCGCGCCTGGTTGAGTTTGGTGTCCCACTGCGCATTGATGAGTAGCGGCGGAGTAGGTATCGAGTTAACCATAACAGAGTCAAGAGCGACATTTGCCTTGACCCTCATATTGATTATCGCCGAACTAATCGCCACATCTCCACTCGAGCGCCCCGAGAGTCCATAGCCCAAAGAGCGGGTGAAGGTCGAGAGTGTCGAGAGGTCAAAGTTATTGAGTTTGATATTGAGCGTGTCGCGTATCGAGCGCGAGACAAGACCCTCGACAACCATACTTTGAAGGTCGTTGCGGATCTCGAAGCGATGAATATCAAGCCCCGTGCTATCCATCTCGATCCTACGCGCTCTGACATCCCAACGTTCGTCGCCACGGGTGATATAGGAGGGTTTAAGCTCTATGCGCGCGACGCTACCACGCCCCAGCTCCCTGCTTAGGCGCGTTCTAAGGTCAATCTTTGCCGAGGTGTCGTTGATGGTATCTCGATAGCTAGCCTCTAGGTTGATAGCGCTACTTTTAGCACCTCCACGTAGTTTGAAGTTATCGAAGAGGCTCGTTCCGATAAGCAGCTCGTGGATCTTGCCCTGCAAAGCCAGAGAGTCCGACTGCGAACGACTCGAGACGTCGAGACCAATGGCGAGAAGTGAATTAATCTCGATATACTGAGACTTAACACCGATATCAAAGGCTCTATATTGTGGATTGTAGGTGAGTTCCAACTTACTACCCTCGGCGATCTGTATAACACGATTTGTTGAGTCAAAGAGTCTATCAAAATCCTTTATCTCGACATTTATGTGGGAGTTATTGTTAAGATCCCTGAGGTCAACGACTCTAAGGGGCGTGGGTTGCTCTGCCTGATTACTTACATAGAGCGAGGGTAGGTACTCGCGCATAGAGCCTCTCAAGAAGTCGATATTACTCTTGTAGCTACTCTTGGAGTCAAACTCGAAATCGAGAAGCTCGGAGTTTAGCTTAATAAATTTCCCCGACGCGTCACTTTGATTGGCCACTGTGATCGTATTGATAGGTATCTTACGCCCGTTGAGCACATAGCTAGCCCTATCTATTGTGACACCTGCCGACATCTGCTCAATACCGCGACCCTCAACTCGCAGACGCATGTTAGCCTGCACAGTGGCGCTACTATCACGCCTATTAAGCCCTAGTGTCACCAGATCGGCACTCTTAAGGCGCAGCAGAGCCTCACACTGCGAACTCTCGCCCCGCCTGATAACTCCCGAAGCGGCGAGGTCTAGGTTGAGCGCCCTATTACGTGAGTTGATATTAAGGTCAAAGACTCCATTGCGAGAGGTCGAGTTGTAGGTGATATCATTGTACTCCTCGCCACGATACTCCACACTCTTAACCACTCCATACAGCGATGTCGACTGCCCGAGATCTTGAAGGTTACTATGCATGGTGGTCTCTAAAGAGAGCCTGCCCACCTCACTCTTCGACAAGAGACGCCCCAACTGAAGATCATCCCCCGCGAACTTACCATCGAGGATTGTCCGCTGCTTGTCACGTCTAAATTTAAATTGACCACCAAGAGAACCAACCTCCGAGTCGAGCGCAACATGTGCGTCAAAGTTCTTGAAGCTACCCTCCATGCCGCCGCTCAACTTAACCCACTCCAGAGATGATATGTAGGCATGACCCTTGGGCGAGATCTCCTTAGTTGTGAGGGTGGTCACTAGGCGCTCCAGATCCTCAGACGACGATGTAAACTCCTTGATATGTGCCTCGATATGGGAGTTCTCGATATCGGGCAACCCCTCAACTTTCGCCTTAAGAGACAGAGCGCTCTCATTTTCAAACTCCGAGCTACTGATATTTATGTCGAGGTTATCAACGGTTCCCTTAGCCTCGGCATTAAGCCCCGAGAGGGTGACGCCAAGGTTTTGTAGCTTGGGCGAGAAGTAGGCTACGTCGTCACTCGAAAGCGTCGAGTTCTTCATCACAAAATCGACATCAACGCTCTCCACGAAGTTGCGGTACTCCCGCCACGAGGTGCCACGAATAGAGATCCTCGGGAGATGTATCAAGCTATACCTCGACTCTACGAGGGCGTCGGTGAGTTCGATATACCCACTTCCTACCTTAAGGCTTGCCGCCAACGAGTTGAGCTGAAAGCCACTCTTCTCACTCAGCGAGAGCCTCTCGATGCGCGAGGTGATATCGGGACCTCGAATGGCGAGATCCTCAACCGTTGCGTTGAGTTCAAGTATCTCGATGGCTCCATAGTCCACGCCATAGCTCGGGTTGCGGCGCTTGAGCTGCTCGATACGAAGCTCCATATCGGAGATCTTGACATCTTTGAGGTGAATACATAGCGGGTTCTCCGAGCGCTCAGAAGATGATATTTTATCGACTATCTTCTTGATGTTCATCGTCGAGTCGGCGTCTTGCCTAAGATTAAGACGTGCGCCTCTGATCTCGCCATAGCCTATGGTGAGACTCTTATCCGCGAGGGTGAAGTTGAGAAGGTGGGCGTCGAGTTTGTTGACGTAGAGCAGAGTGTCACGATTCAGATCCTCGACGTAGAGATCGTCAATCTTGATCTTTCCCAAGACACCCATATCAATGCTTCCCACAGCAACCTTAGTCCCTAAGTGTTCGCTCGCGGCGTTGGCCGCAAGGGTCACAACATAGTTCTGAACTACACTGATGGTGAGCGCCAAAGAGATAAATAATGGCATAACTATCAACAACAAAAGGGCTGTTGATATGAGCTTTAACAATATTTTTATAACTTTGCGCAAAATATCAGTATATTGAGTGGTTAAAGGGTTCAAAAAGCGACACCTTTATACAAGCTACAAATATAGTGATTTTATGTAAAATACACATAACGAAATTGCAAAATAATAACATGGATATCACCATTCTAGGAATCGAGTCATCCTGCGATGACACTTCGGCGGCGGTAATTCGCAACAATACACTCCTCTCCAATGTCATCGCTTCACAAGATGTGCATGTTAAGTACGGCGGTGTCATACCCGAGTTAGCATCCCGCGCACACCAGCAAAATATCATCCCCGTGGTCGACACCGCACTCAAAGAGGCGGGCGTCACCCCCGACGAGTTGGACGCTATCGCCTTCACACGAGGTCCAGGGTTGGTTGGTTCACTGCTTGTGGGTGTATCGTTTGCCAAGGGACTCAGCATAGCCAACAATATCCCGATGGTCGAGGTTAACCACCTCGAAGGTCACATCCTCTCACACATGCTCGACCTGCCCGAGAGAGAGATCCCACACCCTTCATTCCCGTTTTTGACGCTTCTCGTGAGTGGCGGTAATAGCCAAATTGTGAGGGTTGACTCACCTCTGGAGATGGAGATCATAGGCTGCACCATTGACGACGCTGCGGGTGAGGCGTTCGACAAATGTGCCAAAGTGATGGGGCTGCCCTACCCTGGAGGACCCGTCATCGACCGACTCGCCAAGCAGGGCGACGCCAAAGCCTTTAAGTTCGCAAAGCCACAGGTCGCCGAACTCAACTACTCATTCTCAGGGCTTAAGACCTCGTTCCTATACACTCTACGCGATGCCATGGCGCTTAACCCTAATTTTATCGAGGAGAACAAGAGTGACCTCTGCGCCTCTTTGCAGAGCACGATAATTGACATCCTCCTAGATAAACTCATCAAAGCTTCAAAGCAGACAGGTATCAAGGAGATAGCTATCGCAGGCGGCGTGTCGGCAAACTCAGGGCTTCGTAATGCTGTGGTTGAGATGGGCAAGCGTCGAGGCTGGAGAACCTATATCCCCGAGATGAAGTTCACCACCGACAACGCAGCGATGATCGCCGTGTCGGGTCTCTACCGCTACCGCGCAGGCATGCTCTCAGGGCTTGATGTAGCCCCCGTAGCACGCGCCGAAGAGATGAAATAGCAGTGTTTAGCGTTTAGTTTCTTAACATTTAACACTAAACATTCAACACTTTTTATTGTAGAACGTAGTTCTTAAACCACGCAGGTACAAAAAGTTTAGCTCCGCGGGGGAGCACCCCGCCGCCGCCCGCGCAGGGCAGTCCGCAGATTTTCTAAATCTGGTTTTCGCCCTCCCTCCTAAAAAGCGATTTTTGCGCTTGCGAGAAAATCGCTCAGAGGGCGTTGGTTCGCCAGAACCAAAAAATCTTCTTCATACTCGAGGACTGCCTTCGGCGAGCGGGGTGCTCCCCGCGGAGCTACTCTTTTGTCGCGGTTTTTCGGATTATACCTAAAAGCTATAATATTTCAAAGGGATAGTTGATTATTTCAAATAAATTTGAGTAACCAACCATCCCTTTAAAATCTCTCAAACACTGCGTGTTTAAGCCGAAAAACCGTTTAATGTTAAGAAACTAATCGCTAAACATTAAACACTCAACACTAAACGCTGTCATTTCATCTGTTAATAGCAAACTTTAGTTTGCGTCACTTGGTTGTGGAGATAAGTTTGAAAGCTTGCTTTTAGAACTTATCTCCACAACCAAGAGGGCTTTAACAAAGACTACTTAACAGATGCAATAATAGTAAATGGGAGCTTGCTCCCCGCCCGTCGGCGTGAGACAGAAAGAAGCAATACAAAGGTTTTTACCGTACATTTTTAACTTTTTTAAGGCTTCGAACCCTTAAAATAGGTGGCGATAGCTAAAAATAGGATAAAAAAAGATATTTTAGAAAGAAATTATATATATCTTTGCCCACGTAACGTTATCTACCAAACAAATAAACAACAGATGAAATCTATAAAAATTGGCAATCTCAACATCAACATACCTATCATCCAAGGAGGTATGGGCGTTGGAATCTCTCTTTCGGGGTTAGCTTCGGCGGTTGCAAATCAAGGCGGTGTAGGTGTTATTTCGGCCGCAGGATTGGGTGTAATATACAATGAGCACTCAAAAGATTATAACGAAGCGAGTATCTATGGTCTCAAAGAGGAGGTTCGTAAAGCTCGCGAAGCGACTAAAGGTGTAATAGGCGTTAATGTGATGGTGGCTATGTCTAATTTCGCAGATATGGTCTCTACGGCAATTAGCGAAAAGGTTGATATTATCTTCTCGGGAGCTGGTCTACCACTCTCGTTACCATCATTCTTGAAGCCTGACAGCGTCACTAAGTTGGCTCCTATTGTCTCATCGGCTCGCGCCGCTAAGGTGCTTTGTGAGAAGTGGTTATCTAACTACAACTATATCCCCGACGCCATTGTCGTTGAGGGTCCTAAGGCGGGAGGTCACCTCGGTTATGCTGCCGACCAGCTAGAGGATCAAAACTACTCACTCGAGCATATCCTCCCCGAGGTTGTCGAGGTTGTTAGAGAGTTCTCAGCCGCTCACTCTTGTAGCATCCCCGTAATCGCTGGTGGAGGTATCTATACAGGTGCCGACATCAACAAGATCATGGAGCTAGGAGCAGACGGTGTACAGTTAGGAACACGTTTTGTAACCACCGAAGAGTGTGATGCAGATATCGCTTTCAAGCAGAGCTATATTGACGCTACAGAGGCAGATATCGAGATTATCCAAAGCCCCGTAGGTATGCCAGGACGCGCCATCCACAACACCTTCTTGGAGCGCATTAAGAGTGGCGAGAAGCACCCTAAGTCATGCCCATTCAACTGCATCAAGACCTGTAAGATCGAGCGCAGCCCCTACTGCATCATGCTTGCTCTATACAACGCATTCAAGGGAAAACTAACCAGAGGCTATGCTTTTGCAGGATCAAATGCTTGGCGAGCACAAAAGATCGAGAGTGTAAAAGAGCTATTCGCAACCCTCACGCGCGAATACGATGAGGCTATAGCGAATCTAAAAAGATAGTTGTTTAGTTAGGAGTTAGTAGTTAGTTTCTTAACACTAAACGCTTAACACTTAACACGGTTTGTTTTAAACACTTGGGTGTTTATAAAATGAAAAGCGTTAGATAGTTATCCAAATTTATTTGAGATAATTATCTAACGCTTTTTATTGTAGAACGCAGTTCTTAAACCAGACCGCAAAACAAAAAGTTTAGCTCCGCGGAGAGCACCCCGCCCGTCGGAGACAGTCCTCGGAATTACATATAATACAACTGCCCTGCGCGGGCGGCGGCGGGGTGCTCCCCGCAGAGCTATTTTTTAGATATAAACATTTAACTTAACGCTAAACATTTAACACTAAACACTTAAATCTACTCCTCTATCGACTGCGTGATACGCATAGCGCAGAAGTCGGGTCCACACATCGAGCAGAACTCCTTATCGGGGTTATCCTTAGAGATCATCTCGTGGTGGAACTTGCGTGAGCGCTCAGGGTCGTAGCTGAGGTTGAATTGGTCTCTCCAGTGGAAGCGGTACCTCGCACGGCTCATATAGAAGTCACGCTCATGCGCTGCAGGGTGTCCCTTAGCGAGGTCAGCGGCATGGGCTGCGATCTTGTAGGTCACAACGCCCTCGCGCACATCGTCGCGATTAGGGAGGCTAAGGTGCTCCTTAGTTGTTACGTAGCAGAGCATCGCTGTGCCGTACCATCCGATCATCGCGCCTCCGATAGCCGAGGTGATATGGTCGTAGCCAGCACCGACATCGCACACTAGAGGTCCGAGGGTGTAGAAAGGTGCTCCGTGGCACCACTTCTCTTGAAGCTCCATATTCTCCTTGATCTTGTGCATTGGGACGTGACCTGGACCCTCGATGATAACCTGCACATCGTGCTTCCACGCTATTTGTGTCAACTCGCCCAACACCTTAAGCTCACCGAACTGAGCCTCGTCATTAGCGTCGGCGATAGAGCCTGGACGCAGACCATCACCTAGCGAGAAGGCTACATCGTAGCGCTTAAGGATCTCGCAGATATCCTCGAAGTGGGTGTATAAGAAGTTCTCGGCTTTGTTGAGCGTCATCCACTTAGCCATGATCGAACCGCCACGCGACACGATACCCGTAAGGCGCTTCACCGCGAGCGGCACATGCTCACGGATGAGACCCGCGTGGATGGTGAAGTAGTCGACACCCTGCTCGCACTGCTCGATAAGGGTCTCGCGGTATAGCTCCCACGAGAGGTTTGCCACCTTACCGCCCGCCTTTTCGAGGGCTTGGTAGAGAGGCACAGTACCTATCGGCACGGGGACATTACGCAAAATAGCTTCGCGCGTGGCGTGGATATCGGCTCCCGTAGAGAGGTCCATCACCGTGTCAGCTCCCCAGCGGATTGCCCAGAGTGCCTTCTCGACCTCGTCGTCGATGGTTGAGCCTAGTGCCGAGTTACCGATATTGGCGTTGATCTTAACGAAGAAGTCGCGACCTATAATCATCGGCTCACACTCCTTATGGCAACGGTTCGCGGGGATGATAGCGCGTCCTGCGGCGACCGATTCGCGCACGAATTCGGGGGTGATAGCACCCTTCGAGCCTTGAGATTCGCGGATTGCGACATACTCCATCTCGGGGGTAATGATACCTTGGCGAGCGTACCATAGCTGGGTGTGGAACTCCTCACCCTCGCTCTCCTTGCTCCATTTTTCGCGCACTTTTTCAAGCCCACGCGCTGTATCGTACTCGTAGTCAGCCGTTGAGTAGACTCCCGTAGTGTCGTAGAGTAGCACCTTGTCACCTGTCTGGAGCGTCAGCTCGCGCATGGCTACCTCCACCTCGGGGTGTATATCGCCCTTGATGTAGACCTTCTGGCTAGCATCAAAGTTAAAAAGACCTTTTATTGACATAATATATATGTATTGAATATTAATCTCTTGGTTTAATCTCTTAGTATCTCGACCTCACCACCCTTGCCGAAGCTGATGAGTGACGATGGCCTGCGCGTTGGCTTACCCTCAACACGACGATCGACAACATGGTCAACACCATCAATAATAGCTGGAGTGATCTCCTCGAAGTAGAGAGGTGTTGACTCGCCCGATATATTTGCCGACGTGGAGACTACGGCGCGCCCGAAGCGACGCAGTAGCTCGTGGCAGAACTCATGGTCGGGGATACGCACCCCTAGGGTTCCCTCCTCGGGGATCAAGTTTGACGCAACACCCACCGCACCTGCAAGGATCGCCGTGAGCGGCTTGGTCGACATCTCCATAACATCGAACGCCACCGCTGGCGCGTCGTTGACATAACGCACGACCATATCGGCATTGGCGCAGAGCACCAACATCGAGGTCTTCTGTGTGCTCTGCTTGAGAGCGTATATCTTCTCTACGGCAGCAGCATTTGTCGCGTCGCAGCCAATACCCCACACAGTATCTGTTGGGTAGAGGATAATGCCTCCTCGCTTGAGTACCGCGATAGCGTCAAAGACCGCCTGCTCCATATTTTTATTCATGTTATTTTCTTTTGGTGGGTTCTAATTTTTCTTTTTTACTTCAAAATTTAGGACAAGAACCCGTAACGTCCTAAATTAAAGCATCTATTTAATGTCAAAGTTATATAAAAAAGTTCAATAAATCAAACTCTTT
>JBCQVD010000094.1:0-7755 GCA_047173405.1 Rikenellaceae bacterium | reverse complement strand
CAAGAGGGGTTTATCGAATATACATCGGCTTTTTAAAGCCGATAACCTGAGTTTTAGATATGGGAAATTGATAAAACTAACAGGTAAACAATAAATTTCCCTTATCCAAAACTCAGGTTAATATATAAACCAAACTATGAGATCAAAACTACTAACAACACTCTCTGCCGCCCTACTACTTGTGGGTTGTTGCACTGAGTCAACACCATCTAAAGAGGCTAAACGCTATGAAGCAGAGTGGAGTTCACTAGCTCAACACCAAACACCACAATGGCTTCTTGATGCAAAATTCGGTATCTACTGCCACTGGGGACCTCAAACATATAACAGAAGTAAACCAGGTGAGAAACTGACTATCCTTGACGGCTTCAAAGGTTGGACAGGTGAGAATTTTGACGCTGCCGAGTGGGCAACCCTTTTTCAAAGATGGGGCGCTCAATTTGCAGGTCCTGTAGCGCAACACTGCTCGGGTTGTGTTAACTGGGACTCTGAAATAACAGACTGGAACTCTACCAACCACGGCCCCAAACGTGATATCGTAGGTGAGCTATCGCCCGAGATAAAAAAGCGAGGCATGAAGTTTATGGCATCATTCCACTCAATATCATTCGCAGGCGTCTGGGGACAGATATCGCGTAAAGATCGCACTTATGTAGAACCTATATTTGCATGGGACTCTCTTAATCGTGAAGATAAAAGGTGGATGGAGGGCTGGATTGACCGCATCGAAGAGGCTACGGCTAAATACGATATCGACCTAGCATGGTTTGACAATAGCTTCGGGCAGACTATCGGCGGTGACCTCAGAGGACATATCAATCAAGGTAAGTACACCCCTGACGGAACACGCAGAACACGCATCGGAGGTCTCTGCGAAGAGTATCAACAGAAGATGATCGCTAACTACTACAACCTTGGTTTAGATAGTGGACGAGATGTCGAGATTGTATACAAATCGTATGACGTACCTCGCAATGTTGGTATGCGCAACGTTGAAAATGGTAATCTCGACGGTGGGCAGTATGATCCATGGATGACCGACGTATCAATTCTCTCACTTCCCGAAAAAGGATGGGATGAGATTTGGTTCTATGGCGAGAATAACGTGATACTAAGTTCTAACTTTATCATCGACATGTTGATCGATGTTGTTAGCAAGAATGGACGTATGTTGTTAAATGTACCTCCTTGTGTTGATGGAACATTTGCGCCCCAAATCATTGAACGCATGGATGAGATTGGTGAGTGGCTTAAGATTAATGGCGAGGCTATCTACGCAGCAAACCCATGGTGTCTATATGGCGAAGGACCTGCCTATATCAAACACCCTGGTCACCACGGCTTAACAAAGGCTTGGGCTAAGGAGAATCCAGTCTTTACAGATCAAGATATTCGATATACAACCAAAGGGGCTGATATCTACGCTTTTGTACTCGACAAACCTCAAAGTGAGGAGATTCTTTTCAAATCACTTGGTTCATATAATAAGCTCTACCCAGGTGAGGTTAAGGGTGTAACTCTATTGGGTTCAGACACAAAGATCGAGTGGCGCCATGAAGAGGATGCTCTAGTTATAATTACGCCAGATAATTTACCACAAAGTGCAGCTTACTGCTTTAAGATACATAGATAAGGGATGCCTTTTTAGTGTTGTCTGATTAAAACCGAGGACTGCCTTCGGCGGACTGTAGAAGTTATTAATGCACCAATAGATACCTTTAAAACAAAAAGTTCCTGCTTCAGTACGAAGCAGGAACTTTTTATTTTACTGTGTTTTTACAATCCGAGCATCTCCATTACCTCTTGCTTTACACACTCTCCATTGTAACCGAACTCCTTATCGAGCACAGTGTATGGAGCCGAGTAACCAAAATGTCCCAGACCATGAATCTTACCATTCTCACCCACCAAACCAGCAAGTGTCACAGGTAGCCCCGACGTCATACCATAACGAGGAAGCCCCTCAGGTAGAAGTGTATTTTGGTATGATCGAGGTTGATCACGGAAAAGTCCCTCACTTGGAATACTCAATACGCGCACTGAGATACCCTCCTCGGCAAGTAATTCAGCACCCTCAACAAGAGTTGCAACCTCAGAACCAGATGCCAAAAGCACCGCTTGAGGTGTAGCCGAATCAACAACCATATATCCACCCTTAGAGACCTGCGTAGCCTCCTGACGACGACTAGAGCCTAGAGTTGGTAGATTCTTAATATTCTGGCGTGAAAGTATCAGAGCGACAGGACGCTTCTCCTCAAGAGCGTGCTTCCATGACATGATTGTCTCCTCACCATCACCTGGACGAAGAACAACCACACTGCGCTCACCATGGTGGTTATGAAGGTGCTCCATAAGACGTATCTGCGCCTCCTGCTCGATAGGTTGGTGGGTAGGACCATCCTCACCTACGCGGAACGAGTCATGTGTCCAGACATAAATTACGTGTAGACGCATAAGCGCTGCAAGGCGAACCGCAGGCTTCATATAATCTGAGAATACGAAGAACGTACCACAAACAGGAATCACACCTCCGTGGAGAGCCATACCGTTCATTACGCAAGCCATCGTAAGCTCCGCAACACCTGCTTGGAAGAATTTACCCGAAAAGTCACCCTTAGTAAAGGCCGTAGTCTTCTTAAGGAAGCCGTCGGTCTTATCTGAGTTACTCAAATCGGCTGACGCAACGATCATGTTCTCGACTTTATCAGCGTAGAGGCTAAGAACAGTTGCCGAAGCGGCGCGTGTCGCTTGACCCTCCTTCATCGCCATTGAATTGTAGTCAATCTCAGGTAGCTCACAACGAAGGAAGCTATCTAACTTCTGAGCTAGAACAGTGTTATCACCTCTCCATTGAGGTTCAACTGCACGTTGCTCCTTAGCCCAAGCCTCAAGCTCTACTTTGCGAGCTGCATATACAGCCTCGCTCTCTTCGAAGATAGAGAATGGCTTCTCTGGATCACCTCCAAGGTTAAGAATTGTAGCTTTGATATCTGCACCCGCAGCCGATAGAGGTTGACCGTGTGTTGATACCTTATCCTCAAAACTCTCGCCATCGGCAGTGCGAGCGCCACGACCCATGATAGTCTTACCAATGATAAGTGTTGGACGCTCAGTCTCAGCATTTGCAGCTTTGAGTGCGCTACGAAGCTCCTCTACATTGTGACCATCACACGAGATAACGCTCCATCCCCACGCCTTATATTTAGCCTCTACATCCTCAGTATCAACCTCCTCAACCTTAGTTGAAAGCTGAATATTATTTGAGTCGTAGTACATGATGAAGTTGCTTAGACCCAAGTGCCCCGCAATACGTCCTACGCCTTGAGATATCTCCTCTTGAACTGCTCCGTCCGAGATATATGCGTATGTCTTATGCGCCATCCACTCACCGAAACGAGCAACCATAAAGCGCTCTGCAATAGCTGCACCGAGAGCCATAGCGTGTCCCTGTCCTAGTGGACCAGATGTGTTTTCGATACCTCGCATCACATCCACCTCAGGGTGACCAGGGGTGATGCTACCCCACTGACGTAGCGACGCAAGGTCATCCATTGTGAAGTTACCAGCAAGCGCCAACACCGAGTAGAGCATAGGCGACATGTGCCCTGGGTCAAGAAACATACGATCACGGTATGGGTAGTCCATAGCCGCTGGATCGTAACGCAAAAATTCTGTGTAGAGCAGGTTGATGAAGTCCGCGCCACCCATAGCTCCTCCAGGGTGTCCCGACTTAGATTTCTCCACCATGGCCGCAGCAAGAAGACGAATATTGTCTGCTGCGCGATTTAGTTTTGAGTTTTCAAACATAGTTATACAGTTTTGTTTATATGTACTTAAGTTGGTTAATTCGCACTTTGCAACTGCGACAAAGCACCTGCGTACTCTATCTTTTGTTGCGCCATCTGCTTTGTTACGGTGTACTCTTCAATTGTCATTGAAGGCATATCAAACATAATATCTATCATTATAGCCTCACATATCGTACGTAGACCTCTAGCCCCTAGCTTAAACTCTACCGCTTTATCGACAATATAGTCTAAGACCTCTGGCTCGAAGGTTAGTTTCACGCCATCCATCTCAAAGAGTCTCTCGTACTGTCTAGTAATTGCATTCTTTGGCTCCGTTAGGATCTGTCGCAGCGCCACTTTATCGAGCGGCTGCATATATGTCAATACTGGCAAACGACCAATAAGTTCGGGTATAAGACCAAAAGACTTAAGGTCTTGAGGTGTCACATACTGCATTAAGTTTGTACGATCAATCTTATCCCCCTCAACGCGTCCATAACCCATAGCTCGCGTATTGAGTCGCTGCGCTATCTTCTTCTCGATACCATCGAACGCTCCGCCACAGATAAACAGAATATTCTTAGTGTTTACCTGAATAAATTTCTGCTCAGGGTGCTTACGTCCTCCTTGTGGTGGGACATTTACTATTGCGCCCTCTAAAATCTTAAGGAGCGCTTGCTGTACACCCTCACCCGAGACATCTCGAGTGATACTTGGGTTATCGCCTTTGCGCGCGATCTTATCTATCTCATCAATAAAGACAATACCTCGTTGAGCTAGTTCAACATTATAATCTGCAACCTGCAACAGACGAGACAAGATACCCTCAACATCCTCACCAACATATCCAGCCTCGGTGAGAGCCGTAGCATCAACTATTGTAAAGGGAACCTTCAGCAACCTAGCAATAGTACGCGCCATGAGAGTCTTACCTGTACCCGTAGGGCCTACAAGAACAATGTTAGACTTATCAATATTTATATCATCCTCCTCCTTATCATCTGGTGTAAGAGTAGAGAGGCGTTTATAGTGGTTATATACCGCCACAGAGAGATACTTCTTTGCATCATGCTGCCCTATGACATACTGGTCGAGCATCATCTTGATCTCAACAGGTTTCATTATGCTTTTAAGATCAATCTCTAGGCCGCTGTCTTTCGACTTCGCGCCTTTAGTCTTTTTATTTGGCTGCTCCTCCTCAATCTTTTCATGGAGAATATTATGCCCATTCTCGATGCAGTTATTGCATATATTAGCGCCATCGGCACCCTGAAAAAGAACACCTACCTCGCTACGTGAAGCACCGCAAAAAGAGCAGTGGTCTGCCCCCTTATTTCCATTTCTATTATTCGCCATCCTTCTCCCTCTCGTTGCGTTTAGTGAGCACCGTGTCGATAAGACCATACTCCTTAGCCTCCTTAGCTGACATCCAGTAGTCACGATCTGCGTCGCGCTCTAATTGTGCAACCGAGACTCCCGAGTGCTCCGACATTATCTCGTAGAGTTCTTGACGAGTTTTAAGAATCTCGCGAGCTGTAATCTCAATGTCTGATGCTTGACCTTGTACACCTCCTAATGGCTGGTGTATCATAACTCGTGAATGAGGGAGAGCCGTACGCTTACCACTAGCTCCTGCCGTAAGAAGCACTGCGCCCATAGATGCCGCTAGCCCCGTACATATCGTCGCCACGTCGGGAGCGACTAGTTGCATAGTGTCGTAGATACCCAACCCCGCAGTAACAGAACCACCAGGAGAGTTGATATATATTTGAACGTCTTTTTCTGGGTCTACGGACTCTAAAAACAGTAACTGTGCTTGAATAATATTGGCTGCATCGTCATAAATAGGAGCACCAAGAAAGATGATACGATCCATCATAAGACGCGAAAAGACATCCATTGTAGCTACATTGAGATGGCGCTCCTCGATTATTGTCGGAGAGACGTATGCCGAGTGTATCGACTTAAAGTCATGTAACTTAAGCGAACTTATAGCGCAATGCCCCTTCGCGTATTTTTCAAATTCTGACATAATTTTATAAATTTTTATTGTTGTGGTAATACACGTTAACTACGAGCCACTAATGATATTAACCAATAGTTGAGCATCTTAAACCACAAACAAAAACTCTGCAAAGCATAGCCCTGCAGAGTTCAAAGATATTAAATCTTACTAAATAAACCAAATTTAGGTAGTAAATTTTAACAATTAGCCATCTTTCATAGCCTAGCGCTACTATCGGCTAACCATAACATCTACTCTATCGAATATTCTAGCTTACTGTAGCGATTGCATACGTTTTGTAAATTCATCAGCCGAGATTGCGATCTCCTTGATTGCGATCTTTGACTTAAGAACATCAACGACCTTGTTCTCGAAGAGTTTCTCGTATATTTTTTGTCCTTGTTGCTTATCTGATAGAATCTGCTTACCGTAGTTCTCCAACATATCATCTGGTGCTTGAGCCATACCATATTGAGCTAGCTGAGCCTGAGCTGACGCCTTAGCCTCTGCCATAGCCTCCTCTGGAGTTACAGTAATCTCCTCAGCCTCAATTACGCGCTTCTGGATAAAGTTCCACTTAAACATCTTAAGGAATGACTCAAAGTCACGATCAATATCCTCCTGAGTAAAGCGACCCTCATTGATTACATTCAACCATCTCTTCATAAACGCCTCTGGCATTTGAAGGTTAGCCTTCTCTTGAGCGTACTTACTCAACTCAACTGAGAATAGATAGTCACTCTCGCGCTTCAACTCAACAGCAATCTGAGAGTCGATATATGCCTCTAGCTCCGCCTCAGATGTCACATTACCCTCAGGGAACGCCATCTTGAAGAACTCGTCGTTCATCTCTGGGTCTGCGAACTTACGAATGTTAGTGATCTCAAGCTCGAACTCTGGGTTGATTCCCTCCAACTCCTCCTCCTTAAGAGAGAGAATTGCTGCACGCTGCGCTGGAGTCTTGTATAGCTCATTTACGTTTACTGATATCTTAGCTCCCTTCTCAAGACCAATAAATGGCGCACGCTCCTGCTCTCCCATAGAGATAAGACCAACATACGCCTCCTCGATACGAAGGTCACCATTGTCAAGCGTTACAGTAAGCGCCTCGTCCGATGTTACGCTATCAGCATCAGCTAGACGACCATAACGACGCAAGTAGTTCGAACGGTAGTCGTTGTGGATCTGCTCACTGATCTCGATATTGCAGTATGTAAGCTCATCCGAAGCACCTAGCTCTAGGTTGTATGCTGGAGCCTCTCCAATCTCGAAGATAAACTCAAACTCAGTTCCTGTCTCAAAGTTGAACTCACCCTGCTCCTCTGATGGGATAACATCTCCGATATAGTCAATATTCTCCTGCTTGATATAGTCAAAAGCTGCCTTTGAAGCCGCTTGGTATGACTGCTCTGCAAGAACGCCTGTACCATACATCTTCTTGATGATGCCCATTGGAACCATACCACGACGAAATCCTGGGATATCCGCCTTGCGGCGATACTCACGAAGAGTCTTATTTACTGACTCTACATAATCCTCTTGACCAACTACAACTTTGATAAGCGAAACACCCTGTTCGCGCTGCTCTCTTACGATATTCATATTTTATAATATATATAATTTATTTGCACAAATAGCGCACAAAGATATGAAAAAGAAATAACAATACACAATTATAGCTATTTTTTTTGTTGTGAAAGTAAAAAAGTTGCAAATGCTATTTAAATTTGCGTTTATCATCATTTATTTGTAACATTGCCCTGTTTTATTTTCGCATATATTTAATCGAATCGTTTATCACAACGTAAATAGTCATATTACTTACAACATGGTGTTGTAAGATACGCTGAATTCAACCTGCAAATGCAACTGAATTGAGGTCAAGAAACTATAGGGACATAAGAAAAGGCGAAACAAATCGGAGCCAGGCTCAAATTTATTCCGCCTAAGCGATAAAATTTT
>JBCQVD010000093.1:0-7762 GCA_047173405.1 Rikenellaceae bacterium | reverse complement strand
CGCCGCTGAACCCTCCTGCATTCCATACTCACCGAAGTAATATGTCGCCGCTGCTGCCCATATAAGAGCTATTATACCCTCCATAACCATCGCGCCATAGAACACAGGGCGTCCGAGCTTCTCGCTCTTGATGCAGCGCGCCATCATTGGCGACTGCGAAGCGTGGAATCCCGAGATCGCACCACAGGCAATAGATACAAACATCATAGGAAAGATATTCAGACCCGCAGGATGCGCCGCAAAACCGTCACTAATCTCAGGCAGCGCCCAGCCGTGCTTAAGCAACGCAACCAAGATGCCTATAGCCATAAATATCAGAGCCGCCGCAAAGAGCGGATATACACGACCAATAATCTTGTCGATGGGCAACATCGTCGCAATGATATAGTAAGCAAAGATTATCATAATCCATACATTTATATCAATTGTCCCGATAGTCATATTAGCAAGCAGCCCCGCAGGTCCCGCCACAAATACCGCACCCACCAACACCAACAATACAATGGTGAAGATACGCATTATCTGACGCGTTGTAAGCCCCAAGTAGCGACCCACACTCTCGGGCAGGGACTCACCATCATTACGCAGAGATATCATCGCCGCCACATAGTCATGCACAGCGCCCGCAAAGAGCGTACCTACCACAATCCAGATATATGAAGCCACACCAAACTTAGCACCCATGATAGCACCAAATATAGGGCCTAGACCTGCAATGTTGAGGAACTGAATCATAAATATCTTCCACCAAGGCAGAGGCATATAATCCACCCCATCGTTGAGTCTCACGGCTGGTGTTTGCTTATTTCCATCAGGTGCGATAATCTTCTCTATTAGAGCACCATAGGTAAAATACCCTACAATTAGCACTATTAGTGCCACCAAAAAAGTGTACATAATATTAGAGTCTGTTTAGATTTATAGTTAGTTGGTAGTTAACAGTTGGTTCTCATCTTCTCACACTATGGTGCACCTCGCGGGCTTATATCTACCCGCGCAGCGCACGACACCCTTCCCTCGATTTACTTCGCGTACGATACAGCGCGAGTCTCACGGATCACGGTGATCTTCACCTGTCCTGGATATGTCATCTCGTCTTGAATCTTCTTGGCGATATCAAGCGATAGACTCTCGGTCTGTTGATCGTTGAGCTTCTCGGCACCGACAATCACACGCAGCTCGCGACCCGCCTGAATAGCGTATGTCTTAAGAACTCCAGGGTATGATTGAGCAATATCCTCCATCTCCTTAAGACGCTTGATATAGCTCTCCACAACCTCACGTCGTGCTCCTGGGCGTGCTCCCGATATAGCGTCACACACCTGTATGATAGGCGAAATTATCGAAGTCATCTCGGTCTCATCGTGGTGAGCACCGATAGCGTTACACACCTCCGCCTTCTCTTTATACTTCTCCGCGAGCTTCATACCGATTATTGCGTGTGGCAACTCTGGCTCATCATCTGGCACCTTACCTATATCGTGTAGTAGACCCGCACGACGCGCCATCTTAGCGTTGAGACCAAGCTCCGACGCCATGATTCCCGCTAAGTTTGCAGTCTCACGGGCGTGCTGCAAGAGGTTCTGACCATACGACGAACGATACTTCATCTTACCAATAAGACGTATCAGCTCTGGGTGCAAGCCATGAATACCAAGGTCTATGGCTGTACGCTTACCAACCTCGACGATCTCCTCCTCGATCTGTTTCTGTACCTTTGACACCACTTCTTCGATACGAGCTGGGTGGATACGACCATCGGTAACTAGTTGGTGTAGAGCCAGTCTCGCTATCTCGCGACGCACAGGATCAAAGCCACTGAGGATAATAGCCTCGGGGGTATCATCAACGATGATCTCGATACCTGTCGCAGCCTCCAGTGCGCGGATATTACGTCCCTCGCGACCGATAATACGACCCTTAACCTCGTCGGACTCGATATTAAATACCGTTACAGCATTCTCTATGGCGGTCTCAGTCGCTACACGCTGTATCGAAGCTACGATTATACGCTTCGCCTCCTTTGTCGCGGTGAGCTTAGCCTCCTCGATAGTCTCGCTGATATATGCGTCGGCGTTAGAGCGCGCCTCAGCTTTCATATTCTCGACAAGGGTATTCTTTGCCTCCTCAGCGCTCATATCCGAGATCTGCTCTAGTCGCGCGTTCTGCTCCGAGATAAGTTTCTCGACCTCCTCTTGCTTCGACTCTAGCTGCTTAAGCTGAGCATTAACCTGCTCCTTATACTTATTATTATCCTTGATCTTTGAATCTAACTCACGTTGTTGATTTTGCAAATTTGACTCAATCTGTTTTGCGCGCTGCTCACTCTGCGCCACCTTCTGGTTACGCTCGTTAACTGATCTATCGTGGTCACTCTTAAGTTTAATAAATCTCTCTTTTGCCTGTAGCGCCTTCTCTTTTTTAATCATCTCACCATCATCCTCAGCCTTCTTAATTATAGATTGAGAGCGCATCTTTACACCTAGGTATGATAACACTCCTGCTACGATTGCTGAAATTATGGTGACAACAATTACAATAATTGTACTTCCCATCTTTAATCTTTTTGTCTATTTAAAATATCTATTTTATTTTTGGGAGTCTATCACCTCCCGCTTTTGTATAAGCACATAAAACCCGCATCTATTCCTTGTCTTGTTTGACGAATCTGCCGATTAGTCATGTGTGGAGCTGCCACGAATCGCAATCTTCCAACGGTGCCTCGTAAGACACACCTCGAAAGGTTAAGGCCTGATTTTGAGACATTGAGCTTGACTCCAATGTAGTAAATGTTCAGGTTCGCAAAGCTTAAGGAATCTATGCGGGTAGATTTCACTTATTATGTAAAGAACGTCTGGCGCATCAAAAAAGTACGCCGCCTAAAAAAGTGTTATATTATATCGTAGGGTCGTCGATGTATGCCGCCAATTTATCGTTTAACGACTTTAATGCCTTCACATCATCACTATCAACATCACCCTGCATCTTATTGGAGATATTAGTTATCGCAAACTTAAGAGCCGTCATTGCTAGGTAGTCCTGCATTGCGAAGCCATCAAATTTTTGTTTTTCAAACTCAGCCGCTGAACTATTCACTTCGCGTTCTGCCAAACGATACACCTCCTCTTTTTCGCTATCTATTGTAAAAGAGTAGGTCTTACCTGCTATTCGCAATTTTATTGCCTGCTTTGCCATTACACCTAAAAATATTTCAGTTACACCGTTTTACACCTCTCACACCCACTATTGCCGTCCTTCTTCGCCTCTCACACCCACTATTGTAGCCCCTTGAGGGATGTTAGTAGGTTTATGCACTTGTCAACCTCCCGCATTAATCGGTTGACACGCGCCCTAGCTAACACCTTGTCTTGCTTTGATGAAGCCAATCCTTCACCAATGTATTTTATATCAAGCTGATGCTCAAGCTCCTTAACGCGCTCCTGAAGCTGCCGTTTCTCCTGTTGCAGCTCATCGCGCTGTGCCGTAAGGACGCGTGTCAGCTGTGAGAGCCGCTGGTGCTCCTGCATTAACTGAGATACGCGCCTTTCAACACTTGATATGATGCTTTTTTGTGCCATCGCTTAATTTAAATCGAAAGGTAAGAATAATTTTCGTTATGTGCAAAAGAATAATAGTGTGTTTAGGTTTTCGCCCTAAAAAATGTTTGAGGGAGAAATCACACACTCTCACCGCCCCAATAGCCTATATCGGTCTTGCAAATAGATCATACTCCTCAGCCTCAGTTATCTCAACATCGTAGAAACGACCTCTGAATAACCTTTTGTGGTCTCTGGGAATGAGTATCTCCTGATCCACCTCGGGCGAGTCATACTCGCTTCGCGCCACATAATACTCACCACTTCGCGAATCAACAATCACACGCAGGCGATCCCCCACACGTCGAAGATTGTTCTGCAACGACACCTCGTTCTGAAGCAACATCACCCTCTCGGCGCGCTGCTCCTTAAGCTCTGCCGAGACATCGTCTTTGAGCGTTGCCGAGTAAGTACCCTCCTCCTCGCAGTACGCAAAAACCCCGAGCCTCTCGAACTTAGCCCAGCGCACAAACTCCAAAAGCTCCTCAAAATCGGCGTCGCTCTCTGTTGGATAACCCACCATGAGCGTTGTACGCAGCACTATGTCGGGCATGGCGGCACGTAGACGCTCGATCAAATCTATCGCCTGCGCTTTAGTGTGTCGACGCTTCATCGCCGAGAGCTGCGAATCCGAAATGTGCTGAAATGGAATATCCAGATACTTACATATCTTAGGCTCTCGTGCCATCACCTCAATTAGCTGCTGCGGAAAATCCGTCGGGTAGGCGTAGTGCAGACGTATCCACTCAATGCCCTCCACTCGACACAACCTCGTAAGTAGCTCATGCAGACGACGTTCGCCATATATATCCATACCGTAATAGGTTGTGTCCTGCGCTATTACAATAAGCTCCTTCACACCCTTCTGCGCAAGGAGCGTCGCCTCCTCGACGAGCACCTCCATGGGGGTCGATACGTAGCGCCCACGAATGAGCGGAATGGCACAGTAGCCACACCTCCAATTACACCCCTCCGATATCTTGAGGTAGGCGTAGTGCTTAGGTGTCGTCAACACGCGCGTAGTCTCACACTCTGGCTTGTGAATACCCCCGAGGCTCCTCACTACATCCTCCCAGTTATTGACACCAAAGTACTCATCCACCTCGGGAATCTCACCCCTCAGCTCGTCGGCGTAGCGCTCACTCAAACACCCCACCACATATAGCTGCTCTATCAACCCCTCGCTCTTCGCCTGCGCAGCACGAAGAATCAAATCTATCGACTCCTGCTTAGCATCGCCAATAAAACCACATGTGTTGATAATCACAATCTTAGCATCCAGCGAGTCACTATCAAAGGCTAAGTCATACCCCGCCTGAGCTAGTTGAGCCATAAGGTGCTCTGAATCAACAATATTCTTGGAACACCCAAGTGTTATAACATTAATTTTTTTCATCCCCAAATAGCGCCTTTACAAACTCCACACGATCAAACATACGCAACTGATCCACCCCTTCGCCAATACCAATGTAACGCACTGGAATGCTAAACTGATCACTCACACCGATCACCACACCGCCCTTAGCCGTTCCATCGAGCTTCGTCACCGTGAGCGATGTCACCTGTGTCGCCTGCGTAAAGTGCTTCGCCTGCTCAAAGGCGTTCTGCCCCGTTGAACCATCCAGCACCAACATCACCTCGTGTGGAGCGTCGGGTATCACCTTAGCCATCACGTTGCGGATCTTAGATAGCTCGTTCATGAGTCCTATCTTGTTGTGCAGACGTCCCGCAGTGTCTATCAGCACCACATCCGCATCGTTCGCCACCGCCGACTTAAGTGTGTCGTACGCCACCGATGCAGGGTCCGAACCCATCTCCTGACGTATCATCGTCGCCCCCGCGCGCTCCGCCCATACCGCCAGCTGGTCTATGGCAGCAGCACGAAAAGTATCTGCGGCACCGATGTATACCTTATGCCCTAGGGCGGTTAACTTAGATGCTAACTTACCTATGGTCGTGGTCTTACCCACGCCGTTGACTCCCACAACCATCAAGACGTATGGCACCCCCTGCTTCACCTCAATGCCGAAGTTAGCCGTTGACGCATGCGCCTGCTCCAGAAGCAACGTCACCTCCTCACGCAGTATGCGCTGCAACTCCGAAGTGCCCATATACTTATCACGCGCGACACGCTCCTCTATGGCATTGATAATCTTGATGGTCGTCTCAACGCCCACGTCCGAAGTTATCAACACCTCCTCAAGATCATCCAACACCTCGGCATCCACCGTTGTACGCCCCGCCACAGCGCGCGCCAACTTAGCAAAAATTCCACTTTTAGTGCGCTCCAACCCAGCCGACAGCTCACTCTGCGAAGCAGATAGCTGTGGCTCAGCCAACGACTCTCGGCTCTCGGCTTCGCTCTGAACGCTCTGAACACTCTGAGGCTCAACAGCTAGCGGCTGCTCCTTCGCCACCTCCTGCTGAGCGCGTTTATTCTTAAATAGATCAAAAAATCCCATAATTATAGCGAGTTATATTTTTGCAAAGATAGTAAAAGATAATTAAGGGGAGTTCTATTTTCTCCCTAAAATACTTTTTAGCTACTAACCACCCCTTTTTGCTCTTGCAAAAATAGACAATTATTAACTAAAGAAGACAGCTCCGCGGGGAGCACCCCGCCGCCGCCCGCGCAGGGCAGTTGTATATTAATAAATTACAAAGATGTGGTGTATTAGTGGCTTACTTTTTTATTCGTATTGGGTTTAATGCAATTGGCATTTAATAAATTTTGAGGTTTAAGTTGTTACGTAAATTTATTTACGATAATGACTTGAATCTCAAAATATTAGAGGCTAGAATCTAATCCCAATACGCAAAGGAAATCACAGCTCCGCGGGGAGCACCCCGCCCGCCAGAGGCAGTCCTTGTATTTAATCGGACAATACTAGAAACTAACTACTCAATATCATCATTATCGAAGATTCCGTCCATGATATTATCAATCTGTCGGCGGTCGCGCTTTGTGGGACGCCCAGTGCCTGGGTCGCGGCTGATAAATATCGTCTCGCGCGGCGTGAGAAGTTTATCTAGCTCGCTTTGGGGCGTGGTGTTGGTGCAGTAGAGGCTGACATTCTTAGCCCCTTGGCGGCTAGAGACCAGCTCCACCACCTCATAGCTATAGCTGACAACGCCCTTTTTTGCGGTTATCCTATCGCCGACCTTAACGTCACGCGAGGGCTTGGCATAGCTGTTGTTGACAAGTACGCGGTTGTTGCGTATCGCCTCGGCAGCATCGCTACGGGTCTTATAGATACGTACTGCCCAGAGGTATTTATCTAATCTTACATCTTGCATAGTGTTGCAAAGATAACAAATAATATGAGTTTCCTTACTATCAACTCTCAACTAAGAAACTATATTTTATTTCGGTTTTGGTTCTAGCGAACCGAGGAGTGCCCTGCGCGGGCAGCGGCGGGGTGCTCCCCGCAGAGCTATGATTTTTGCCGCCCGCCGGAGGCGGTAAGAAACTGTTCGCAAAAGCAGCCTCTTGGGAATAAAAAAAACTCCCCACCCGCGAGGGTGAGGAGTAATAAATATCTTTAAAGATGTAGAGTGTTACTCAACAGTTGTTGGTACTGAAGCACCATCTGCCATCTCTTCGAAGTTCAAGTTAGTGAACTTAGCCACATAGATAGCCGTTGTTCCATAAGGAATGTAGATTGTAGATGAAGCAGTTGTATCTAGGTGATACTTCTGTGGAGCAAAGTTCTCAGGCTCTGTTGTATCTGCTTTTGCAAATGTCACAGCGTCAAGTTCGTCAGCTGTTGTCCACTGTAGATAAATTCTTGGTGTTACATTCCAACAAGACAGACACCAATCACCGAGAAATGTCATCTCTTTGCTTATCACCCAGTGACCCTCAGCGCCACCACAAACATAAGTACCATTGAATACATTACCTCCGAAGTAAGTAAATTGTTGAGATGAAACATTTAGTGATGTTTTCATTGAACTACAACTTTGGAATGCTGATCTATTGATAATCTTTAGATTTTCGCCCATCACAACCTCAGTAAGCGCTGTACATGATTGGAAAGCACTAGTTCCCAACTCAGTTATACTAGTTGGTAGTGTAACCTTAGTTATAACAGTATTAGACTTAAATGAACTAGCAGGGAATACAGTGCTGCTGTCGATTGTTACGTCGCTCAAGTCAAGTACTG
>JBCQVD010000092.1:0-8061 GCA_047173405.1 Rikenellaceae bacterium | reverse complement strand
TAACTGATATTCAAGCAGTTGCAAGGATATGGTATTCTCCCTTTAGTGCATGTACATAAACATATGATTACCTATTCTAGCCTAGGAGTTGTCTGGTACGCAATGAAGACAACCTACAAAAGAGAGCTAAAAGCTAAGGAGTATCTTGATTCTCGCGGTATCGAGAACTTTATTCCGATGCAACAACATATCACAAGTAAGTATGGTCGCAGGATAGTGACCACAAAACCCGCTATCCACAACTTAATATTTGTCAAAGTCGACCTCTCTCAGCTCAAGGATATTAAAGCTAGCCTAGGTTATATACACAACTGTCTCACTGACAAAGACAATATCACCTCACCGATCATTGTGCCATTCCAACAGATGGAGCAGTTTATTGATGTCACAACTAAACACCTCGACCAGATAGCGTATGTCGACTTGACGACAACGACACTCAAGAAGGGCACGCCCGTGAGGATTATAGATGGACGGTTCAAAGGGTACGAGGGTGAACTAGAGAGAATCAAAGGCAAGCGCAACAGGCGCGTACATGTGAATATTAAAGGGATTACAGCGTACTCTTTTGAGGTGGAGGCAGACCTCATTGAGGTTATAGACTTAGAAACTGTTTAAATTTTGTATCGAAGTTATTTTAGAGCTATTTTGTATTAGTTTTTATGCCTCAAATGGGGCGAATAGTGGTTCTATTTAACAATTTTGAGGTGTGAAAAATGGTGCAAAAGAGACAAAAAGAACGAAAATATAAAACTTAAACAGTTTCTTATAGAACAACACTATGCAAAAAATTAAAAGCAGCGTCAACGTATGGAACTAGAGATACTATTTGTCATCTCTGTGCTCCTTTTGAGTGCACTGATTACATCTTTCATCCTGCCCATCACCGTATGGTTCTCACTTAAGAGAGGGTATAAAAACACCTCTCTGCGGCATGATATCATAACAGGCTGCAGGTGTTGTCGACTAGGTGGCTTCCCGATGATTGCATCTACTTTTTTATCTATTCTTGCAACCTGCTACTACGCATATAATATCCACTTTGCAGATGAGTATATACTACAATACACTCTGAGTAGTTATAATATTGTCGCGATATTAATACTATTCACAACAGGCGTACTTGACGATATAAAAGGGGTGAAGTATAACTACAAGCTATTTATACAAGTTGTTGCGAGTATATTGATTATATGTTCAGGAAACATAATGACCAATCTAAACGGAGTATTTGGCATATACGAAATCCCAACAGCAGTAGGCGTTGTATTAACCATACTTATCATCATGCTTATTACCAACGCTATAAACTTTATAGATGGATTGGATGGGCTTGCTGCGATGATTGCGATAAGTGCTTTTACAGCCTTTGGCGTGCTCTTTCTGTTTATCGGGTATTTCGCATTCACTATGATCTCGTTTGCCATGGTTGGTGGACTACTCACCTTCGCTTACTACAATATTTGGGGAGTTGAGCGTTTTAAAGGGGTGAAGATAATGATGGGTGATTGTGGCTCTATCGTCGTAGGGTTTATGCTCAGCATCATGTTCTTTAAACTCTGGAACAGCACCTTAGCAGAACCACATAGCACACTATCCACTTATACTAAAACCATAGCATATACAATGCTCGCCATCCCCTGCATGGATGCTGTAGATGTTATATTGCATAGATTGATAACAGGTAAGAGCATCTTCTTGCCCGATAAAAAACACATACACCATAAACTACTATTAATAGGTCATTCTCAGCACAAAGCGCTCTTGATTCTCTCGTTTATGAATTGTGGACTTTTAATTTTGAATTTGTTATTGACGCTTAATATAAGATTAGAGTTAATTGTAATTATCAACATCGGTATTTGGTGCCTTTTAAACCATTTTATTTATAATAAGATACATAAAGTATGAAAAAGAATTTACTATTTCCACTTATAGCGCTCGCAATGCTACTAGGTTCGTGCGCATCACAACAGAGTATCGTCTACCTTCAAGATGTCATCCTCAACAGCGAAGTGCAGGCCATCGAGAATGGAGAGATTCGATTTAAACCCGACGATATTGTAACTATCCAAGTAGCGAGTAGAAAGCCCGAATTGGCGAGTATCTTCAACCTCTCCAGCACCTCTCGTGGCGGTTCGAATAATACGGTTATTGGTTATACGGTCGACCCTAAAGGATATATAAACTTTCCCGTATTGGGCAAGATCAGTGTTCAGGGCTTCACGAAGATCGAGCTTGCGGAGAATATTAGACAGAGAATTATCGAGAGTAAGCTTATTGACGACCCGATAGTAAATGTGGAGTATCAGAATCTCACATTCTCGACTATCGGCGAGGTTTCCAGACCTGGAAACTACAATATCACAAAGGAGAAGACGACAATATTCGAGGCTTTAAGCCTATCGGGAGATCTTACGATCAATGGCGTGAGAGATAGGGTCTTCCTTACGCGCCGAATAGACAATGCACTTGTATCGTATCAAGTAGACCTAAGAAGTAAGGATATATACCAATCACCCGCCTTCTATATACAGCAGAATGATATGATATATGTAGAGCCTAACAAGATCAGAGCAAACCAATCGACAACCAACGGCAACACCGTGCGCACGGCATCATTCTGGATGACACTTGCCTCGTTTATCACTTCGATGACCTTAATTTTCATAAACTAGATGAATAGTAGAAAAACACAATACGTAACGGTAAAGGATGCTTGGAATTACTTCGTAAGCAATATTTGGCTATTTATTATCTCGATCATCCTATCTACATCTATAGCATTTGTATATGTCATTATCACCCCACCTATATACATGCGCACCGCATCAATACTTATCAAAAGCGATGAACAGCGACAGGATCTAAGCAATGCGCTCTCGCTAGATGGTAGTGGAGTACACAACAACAATATCGACATCAACAATGAGATAAACATTCTACTAATGCCTCAACTAATGGAGGAGGTTGTAAAACGCTTATCACTGCAAAATCAGTATCATGTTAAGTTCCGCGGTGCGAGGTGGGTCGACATCTACCACAACGCCCCTTTCGAGGTACAACTAGATAGCCTGCTCTCTAATTGCACTATGAAATTAGAGTTGCTCGACAACGGCAATGAGAGCTTTGAGATAACCGACTTATCAATAAATGGAAGCGTAACAGAGAGCAAACTCGCGGGCAACTATGGCGATACGATAACAACATCATACGGTGCATTTTCGGTGCAACGAATACCTTGGGACAAAGACAAAATTAAACAAGAGCGATACGCCTACTCACGCCAAAGCGTATCACAAGTAACTTCACAACTATCTAGCGCACTCACTGTTAACGTTAGAAGCAAGAATGTATCAATCATTGATATAAGTCTACTAAGCGGTTCAAGAGATAAGGCGGAGGCTGTGCTCAACACCTTGATCTCGGTCTATAACGAGAACTGGATAAAGGATAAGAACCTTATAACGATAAGCACTACGAGGTTTATCAACGATCGCGTTAAGATTATTGAAAAAGAGCTAGGCGCTGTCGACAAAAATATATCTAACTACAAGAGCGAAAACCTACTTCCCGACGTGAAGGCGGTGTCGAGCTTCAACCTTCAATCTTCGAATGAGATACTCCGAGGGCAGGTGAAGCTCAATAATCAGCTCTCGATGGCTCAATATATTCTGCAATATCTTCAAAATAACACCGTCGACAATCAGATGCTGCCCGTAAATACGGGTATTGAGGATAACTCCATCGAAGCGAAGATATCGCAATACAACGAGCTACTAATGCGAAAGAATAACCTTCTCGCTAGTAGTAGTATAAAGAATCCTATCATTGCAGATATGGTGAGCGAGCTACAGAGTGGGAAAACGGCAATTAAGATATCAATCAACGAGTTTATAAATACTCTTAATTTTCAGTTAGAGAATAACCGCAAGGAGGAGATCATAACACAAAACCGCCTCTCTCAAAACCCTTCGCAGGAGCTATACCTGCTCTCCACAGGACGCGAACAGATGGTCAAGGAGCAGCTATATCTCTTTTTGTTACAAAGGCGTGAGGAGAACGAGCTAAAACAGGCGTTTACAGCCTACAACACCAAGGTGTTGAGTTACGCCAAAGGAGGCAATATCCCGATTGAACCTAAGAGAAATATCATCCTTCTGATGGGTCTAGCTATTGGTATTGTGCTACCTATAGTAATCCTTATAATACGTGAAAGTTTCAACACTGTCGTGCGTGATAAGTCCGACCTCAAAGAGATCCTGATTCCATATTTAGGAACTATCCCACTAATGTCAAAGAGTGGATTTTTCAAGAAACTCATAACACGTAAAGAGGAGACACGCAACACAATAGTTGTAAACGATAGCCGAGATGTAATAAACGAATCATTTAGAGTGGTTCGCACAAACCTAGACTTCATGGCAGCAGACTCTAAGGGGTGTAGGTGCATAGCGATCACTTCTATAAACCCCAAAAGTGGTAAGAGTTTCATCTCGTTAAATCTAGCTGCCTCATTAGCACTCAAAGGCTCTCGAACACTTATCATTGATGGCGATTTTAGACGTGGTACACTCAGCGAAGCGGTCGACAGCCCACGCAAAGGTTTGGTTAATTACCTCAACTCAAAGGATATTACAGTCGAGGATGTTATCATAAAGAGCGTGAAGTACCCAACCTTAGATGTTCTACCTATGGGTGTCATGCCTCCAAATCCAACAGAGCTGCTGCTTATTGATAAGTTTGCCGCTCTCGTGAAAGATCTAAGGAGTAAATATGACTATGTGCTCTTTGACTGCCCTCCTGTTGATATCGTATCAGATGCAGCCATTATTGAGAAGCAGTGCGATAGCACGATATTTGTAGTAAGAGCTGGTCTTATGGAGAAGGAGTTATTAAACGACTTAGAGGAGTTCTACACAAACAAGACATACAAAGGCATGTCGTTATTGCTTAACGGAGTAGACTACAGCAGTAACCGCAAGTACGGCTATGGCACTTATGGACGCTATGGCTATGGAAGCTACTACGGATATGGCAATAAAGATAAAAAGTAAGGAGTGCTGCACTGGCTGCGAGGCTTGTGCGCAGATCTGTCCCGTAGATGCGATAAATTTCGAGAGCGACAATGAGGGCTTTTTGTATCCCATTGTCGACCACAGAAAGTGCACGGAGTGCGGAGCGTGCGAGAGGGTCTGTCCTGTTGTTAATAAAAACGAGACAAGGGAACCTATTAGGATATATGCAGCAAAAAACCGCAACGAACAGATAAGAGAGGCTAGCTCGTCGGGGGGCATCTTTACTCTTCTAGCAGAGGCTATAATAAGAGATGGAGGCGTTGTCTTTGGAGCTAAATTCAACGAACAGTGGGAAGTTGTACACGACTACACTGAAACCATAGATGGCATAGCTGCATTCAGAGGCTCTAAATATGTGCAGAGCCGAATAGCAGACAACTTCAAGAGAGCAAAAGAGTTTCTTGATGCTGGACGCAGAGTTCTCTTTAGTGGTACGCCATGCCAAATTGCAGGTTTGAAACTATTTTTAGGACGTAACTACGATAATCTTTTAGCTATGGATTTTGTTTGTCATAGTGTCCCTAGCCCAGCCGTGTGGAGGGCATATTTAAAAGAGTGTGTTACGGATATTAGAAATATCCAAATCATAAACTTCAGAGACAAGAGTAAAGGGTGGCGTATTTGGAACTTAAGAATTAACGATAAATATAAAAACCGCCGCAAAGATCCCTATACAAAAGGTTATTTATCGAATCTTTACCTACGACCATCATGTCTTGCTTGCCCAGCAAAGCCACAAAGGAGCGGAAGCGATATCACTCTAGCCGATTTTTGGGGCGTTGAAAAGTTTTTGCCAGAATCAGATGACAATCGAGGTATGAGCTTAATTGCAATAAATAGCGACAGAGGGGATAAGATATATAAAAATATAGGTGCTGACTCTATTGAGATGACTAGTTCTGCTTATGATAAAAATACTTGTTATTATAATTCTGTCACAGCACATGAAAATAGAACACAGTTTTTCGAGAAATTCAACAGCGGCAACTATCAGCTCATTCCGTTAATAGTTAGTTTTATGACACCAGAACCACCTCTCTGGGCAAAAATAGTGTGGAATAGTAAGCGAGTAATAAGAGGGGTATTTAAATGAAAGAGATGCAACAGTGGACAACGGTCATAAAGCCAACGGGCAAGTTGTGGAGCATAGATTTTGTGGAGCTATGGGCTTATCGCGACCTCTATTCTCTATTTGTTAAGCGAGATATAATAACGCAATACAAGCAGACTATACTTGGTCCTATCTGGTTTTTTGTCCAACCGCTTTTAACCACGATAATGTATATGGTGGTCTTTGGAGGAATTGCGGGTATCAGCACCGATGGATTGCCTCAGGCGCTATTCTACCTCTCGGGAATCTTGTGTTGGCAGTACTTTGCCGACTGCTTAAACTCGACATCATCGACATTTATAACATATCAGAACATATTTGGAAAGGTGTACTTCCCACGACTGATAGTCCCTCTAGCTACCGTGACAAGTAACCTTGTGAGGCTGGGTATTCAAACCACACTACTAATTTTGGTGTACTGTTACTTCCTGCTCTTTACCGAGTTCCCACTGTCGGCAAACTGGGCACTGCTACTATTTCCAATATTAGTTTTTCTGCTAGCTGGTTTAGCGCTAGGGTTTGGTATGATAATATCGTCACTAACCACTAAATACCGCGATCTAACGATTTTATTTACATTCATCGTTCAACTGTGGATGTACGCAACACCAATTATATACCCACTCAGTGTAATTACAAACCCAGACCTTCGACTTGCCATGAGCCTCAATCCCGTAACTGGTATTGTTGAGACCTTTAGGTATAGCGTCTTAGGTGTTGGTGAGTTCTCGTGGGGGCTTCTAGGTTATAGCGCAGCCTTTATGGCGGTACTTCTTGTGGCGGGTATGGTTGTATTTAATAAGGTGCAACGTAGTTTTATGGACACAGTATAGCGTTTAATGTTAAGGGTTTAATGTTTAGTGTTATGAAGGTGTATAGCTTTGAAAAACTAGAAGTTTATTCTGATGCAAAAGATTACGTTGTTGATATTTATAAAATAACATCCACTTTTCCTGATACGGAAAATTTGGAATATCACCACAATTAAGAAGAGCTGCAATTTCTATTATTTCAAATATCGCAGAAGGGACATCGCGTAGTTCTTATAAGGAAAAAGAGAGGTTTATAGAGATCGCATACGGTTCTTTGATGGAGTCGTATTGCCAACTACAAATAGTGCTTGATTTGAAATACATTAAACAAGAACAACTAAACGAGTTAAAACAACAAATAGATAAAATAGCAAATAAACTATCGGCACTAAAACGCTATTACGCTGAACACTAACCACTAAACGCTAAACAACCAAACAATGACAGCAATAGAGTTTAATAATATAAGCAAGCAGTATCGCTTGGGGTTGGTGAGTTCGCACACCATAAGCCACGATTTGAATCGTTGGTGGCAGACTTCGGTGCTGGGTAAGGAGGATCCTTTTTTGAAGATTGGAGATACCAACGACCGCTCGAAGCGTGCCGAGAGTGACTACGTATGGGCGCTGCGAAATATAGATTTCAAGGTCGAGCAGGGCGATATTCTTGGTATCATTGGACGCAACGGATCGGGCAAGAGCACCCTGCTAAAGATTTTATCAAGGATAACAACCCCCACAACGGGTTCGATAAATGTAAAAGGGCGTATCGCCTCACTTCTTGAGGTTGGAACAGGTTTTCATGGCGAGATGACAGGTCGCGAGAATATCTACATGAACGGTGCGATTATCGGCATGACTAAGCGCGAGATAAAGAGTAAACTCGACGAGATAATCGAGTTTTCGGGGGTTGAACGATACATCGACACCCCCGTTAAACGCTACTCCTCGGGAATGTCGGTTCGCTTGGGCTTTGCAGTTGCGGCGTACCTAGAGCAGGAGATACTCGTTGTCGATGAGGTGCTCGCTGTGGGCGACGCTGAATTCCAGAAGCGCGCCAT
>JBCQVD010000091.1:0-8113 GCA_047173405.1 Rikenellaceae bacterium | reverse complement strand
GCACAAGTAGATAAAAAGGTAGTTCAAGAGCAAGATGAGTTTCATAGAACAACAAAAGTGAAATGGATAATTACACGGTATGATAAATCATTATTAGAACTGTATAGCAAATCATTAACTGAGATGCTAGAGAAATACGAATTAGTGTCAAGTTACACCTCTATCTTTAAATCTATCTACCTCTACCGCCGTAAAGACTCGGCAGATGAGACCAATGTAAATCCGATAGATTAGCGTTAAGAAACTGTTTAAGTTTTATATTTTTGTTCTTTTTACCTCTTTTGCACCATTTTTACACCTTGAAATCGTTAAATAGAACCACTATTCGCCTCATTCGAGGCGCAAAAAATAATACAAAATAGCTTTAAAATAACTCCGATACAAAATTTAAACAGTTTCTAAATCATCGACAGCTAGAGAAGATGGTATCTATTGTTGGGTATTCGAACTCATAGCCTGCGTCGAGGAGTCGCTGTGGGGTGACGCATTGACTGCTAGTTATAACCTCGCTACGCTCTCCGAAGACAATAGAGAGCAGCGTGGTGGGTATTGGGAGTATAAACCTCGACCCATAGTGTTGCTTTGCTGCCTCCAGCAGATCCTCTTGGAGGGTTAAGCATGGAGCTGTGAGGTTCACAACACCTTCGATATCGTCCCGAGCAATCAAGAACGCCACTGCACGAACGAGGTCTTCGCGCGCAATCCACGACAGTGGGCGATCAGCGACACCCACACGCACGAGAAAACCAAACCTTTTGGTTGCTAACATCTGAGGTAAGGCACCGCCCATCTCATCAAGCACAACACCCAGACGCGCAACAACAAGGCGCTTGGGCGACTTTAGCTCTCTCGCCTCGCCCTCCCAGACACTACATACACGGGCAAGAAAACTTCTATTTTGGATATCCCGACTACTCTCATCGTAGCACCCGACAGATGGGTAGTAACCTACTGCCGAAGCAGAGATAAGGGTCTGTTGTCGCAAAGAGTGGTTCATAGCCTCAACAATGCGGCGTGTGGTGTAGACTCGACTCTTGAGAATTGACTCCTTGGCGCACCTACTCCAACACTGGTTTATTGTAGCTCCAGCAAGATTTATCACTGCATCAACACCCGCGATTATGCTATGTAGCCGCTGTTTATCATCAGAGCTAAAGAGGTCGCGCCCGAGTGGCACAACCTCATAACCTAACCCCTCAAGGTAGGGGCACAGACGACTACCTACGAAGCCTGTAGCTCCACTAACTGCGATTCTTTTCATAATATAATGCGAGTTCAATAATAGAAAAAACTCTCTTTTATATTTTCAACCTAATTTTTGTAAGTTTTTCCTATTATTAAACTCACATTATGAGCTTTTTAAGCTCTTTTATATTTTACCCCACCCCTAAATCCCCTCCCTCGGGGTGGGGACTTAGTCGCTTACGCTCCTTAGGTGGAAGGGGTAGAATGATTTTCTACCTCACGTTACTATAAATTAGGCAAAGATCATGCAGTTTCTTAATCTACGCCTCGGCATATTGAGGCGTAGTCGCAATATATGCACGTCTTTTCGCGATCTTCACACTGTCTAAAGGGGACTGAAGTGTCAAAGAGTTCGCATAACACTTCACGCATATAACTCTCAAACTCCTCACCGCATGTTGCGTAGTCAAGCAACTCCTCGTGAGGCTTCACCGAACAGTCAACAATACGCGGCGAGTATCCTTCGCGGTTCATGCTCCTCACGTAGTAGAGCGCAGGGGCGATAACGCGCTCTGGCTCGCGTCGTGCAAGCAGCATTGAGTAGATTAGGGTCTGTATAATGTGAGACTGTCGCTGCTCTGCTGCCCCTTTGAAGAGGCTCTCGATACCTTTAAACTCAAGGTGCTGACCTCCTGTCTTATAATCGACAACTCTCAACTCCCCGCTATCCAGAGAGTCCAGACGATCTATAACTCCCTTAAAACGGACACGTCGCCCAAGTTCAAATTCATAATCATCATTTATATCACACTCCACTCCACGGACTACAAATTGGGGGTTTGCCACATCATAGGCTATAACACCACCCTTGATATATTTGGTAACGATCTCCTTTACGAGCAGTAGATTGCCCGAATAATCCGCCAACTTAGCGCACTCTTTTTTGAGATAGTGGTCATTAATCGCACACTCGACAGCCTCCTCAACACTCCCCTTTGAGACCAGCTCCTTAAGCGCTTCACCGACACCGACAATATTGACGTATGGCTCATATAGCTTCTCGATAGCGGCATGGAATATGGTTCCAAACATCGGGGCGTCGACCTCTTCGCTGATCTGTTCATCGCGACGAACTCCCGCCAATGAGTAGAGGTAGAAGCGAAGCGGACAAGCTATATATCGAAATAGAGCCGTTGGCGAGAGTGTCACAGGAGAGTCTACGTCAAGAAAACGCGACAACTGCTCCGCCACACGACCACTCTTCTCGACCTCGATAGTCTCGTTTGCCACCATATTGACGTCAACGCCCACAGCGACACGACTTATTGGGAATGTGCTCTCGTACTCTAATTGATGGATGTAACGACTTGGCTCACCTGTACTCATCTCACCCGCGTGAGAGCTATATAGCATCCAGACGCTCTGCGCTCGCGATATTAGGCGATAGAAGTAGTAGGCGTAGACACCCTCATGGTGCTCGGGTGTTGGCAGTGAGTACGCTAGGCGCAGATTGTATGGTATAAACGACGGCTTCGATAGTTGGTTTGTCGGAAAGTTATCATCGTTCATCGAAAGGATTATAACATTACGAAAATCGAGATTTCGGCTCTCCAAAATACCCATCACCTGAAGCCCCTCCAGAGGCTCACCCTCAAAGGGTATGCGCAGCGTCTGAAGGTGGCGTCTCAGCAGCGAGATATAGATCTCCACGGATAGCTCTATACCGCACGCTTCAACAGAGTTCTCAAGGGTTAGGATGTGGGAAGATATAAAATCTAAATACTCCAGATGCTCCTCCTCAACCGTTAAGTCACTCACTAAATTCTGCACAACGACACCGACTACATCTTGTAGGTATTGGGAGATCGCGCTCCACGAATTATGTCGCTTAAATATAAGTTCTAACAGAGGCAGCCCTCGAAGTGTCGACGCGCTGACCGAGATCATCCTCAACTTCTCAATATCGCAGAGGATCTTATTTATGACGCCCCCTGTATGCTCATTTAAGATATATGGGTGGGACAAGAGACCAACAACATCGACGTGGTAGAAGGTCACATCACTCCCCCCCCGAGCCTCACGGGCGTGGTGCTGCAACTCAATCAACCGCTCAACAAAGGTATACGCGAGGGTCTCACGCAGAGCATAGCCCATCGTCACATTCACCCTGCCTATATCTTGGGGCAACGAGTACAAAAGGGGCATTAGTAGAGTCTCGTCCGTAAGTACTATTGCTGTATTTTTATCTATCTTCTGCCCCGAGGCTTGAATCTGTTCCAGAATCGTTGTAACATATTTACATTGAAGAGCATTAGATGCTGCCGTAACAACTTCGAGATGCTTAGGCTTCGACATATTGTCGCACTCTAGGCTGTAGGCTGGCGCGAAATCTTTAATATTCTTGCGAACAAAGAGACCCGCCTCTTGCTCGCTGTTTTGGGTATAGTAGATATCATAATCCCAAAAGAAGTCGACTTTGCACGCCCTCTCCAGTGAGCGAAAGAGCTGACTTTCACACTCGCTCAAAGCGTTAAATCCAACGGTGACATAGTGCTCGTCACCCTCAAGACGCAACTCGCCCCACTCCCCCGCCTCGATGCTCTCGACAGCCAGACGGTGTATCATACCCGTGTAGGCGATACCTAGCTCACATAGAGCCTCTCTGTACTTGTGGTATATAGGGGATAGAGATCTCCAAATATGTAAAAAGCGCCTCTTCTCTTCGCTTAGATCAGACTCCTCACCTAACGAGTTCCAAAAAGCGATAATTTTAAGCTGTTCGGGGGTCAGGTACGACACATCAGCCTCCAGCTCTTTAATATCGGAGACGTTGCGAAACAACATATCTGCGTTGACACGATACTTATCAATCATATCGAAGTCGCTGAGAAGTATCTCGCCCCAGAAATAGAACCGATCAAAACTCTCATTATGGTACTGAGAGTATATTTTATATAGCTCCGCGATGAGCCTCACACGATCGCCCTGCTCAATGGAGACCACACTTGACATCAACTCATCAATAGTCACCCACTTAGGCTGCCACAGAGGATGTTTGACAATGCGCGAGAGGGCATCCACAAAAAATAGACGCGCACGTCTGGATGGAAATAGTATCTTAAGATCCGATATTGACTCGCCATACTCGCCGTAGAGTCGACGAGCCACCTCCTCTAAAAATGAGACCATCGCCTTTTAACTTGAGTTTTAAAACGTATCGACATGAAAGACATCACCTCCAATAAAAGCCTCGCTATTGCGTTTGATTGAGGGGTTGCCTTTATACTTCACAATAGCCCCTGCGGTAGCTCGTGTCTCTATTCGTTCACTAACGCTAACCATCACTTGTGCTCCGTGAGAGGCATTAATGCGGCTCGACATGCTCTCGACACCTCCTAGATTAATCAACGAGTTTAGGGTAGCCTCAACATCAATATATCGACACTCACCCTCGAGCTTTAGCACGCCACCGCCCGTAGCTGTTACGCGCATATCTTTTGCCTCGATCTTACCCGTAAACGATGCACTCGATGACAAACGAATATCTACCACTCCGCACTCTAGCTCTCCCTCCAAAGTCACGATGGCTTTAGAGATCTTAATATCTGAGAGCGTGTGGTAATATATCGTCATCTCGCTCCTCTTCAATCGCTTCGTAGAGCTTTTCTCTTTCACCACAAGGGTGCTATCCTTGTCAATCAAGAACTCAAATCGAGAGTCGGTATTACCCATTAGGTCGTAAGCCACACGACACTGCGATGGATCATCAACCCTCTTGAGGGTGACCAACATTGACGCATTTATATTTACCGCCTTAAAATGCGATAGCTTTGCATTAGACTCCGACGTACTCTTTGTCTCGAGTGTCATCTGCGCCATAGCCGAAGCCCCGCAAAGCGAGACAAACATTAAAATCAAAAAAAATCTTTTCATTATACAGTTTTTAGATGTTGCAAGGTAGTACATTTTAATAAATAAATCAAAAAAAACCACTTTCTTTACTATCTTTGCTATGAAATAATAATATGTCAACAATGAGAGCACTAATCTATAATGCTAGCGCTGGATCGGGCAAAACCTACCGCCTAGCATACAAGTATGTCAAAGATGTGATTATCGAACCTCTTCGTTATCGTCATATTCTCGCTGTCACCTTTACCAACAAGGCGACCGAGGAGATGAAATCGCGCATACTTCTCCAGATAGACGCTCTGGCATCCCCTCAAAAGAAGAGTCCATATATGGAGGAGCTAAAGAGGGAACTTGGTTATAGCGAGGAGCTGATCCGTAGGCGCGCACTCACCGCGCGTACGCTCATCCTCCACGACTATTCACGCTTCACAGTGCTCACCATAGATACCTTTTTTCAACGTATTCTGCGCGCCTTCATCCATGAACTGGGGCTTGACTACAACTACAATATCGAACTAGAGTCATCCTCGCTCCTCGCTCAGAGTGCCGACGCGATAGTCGAAGATATAACCTCTAAAGCCGAGCTTCACAAGTGGCTCTTAGAGTTTATCGAGGAGAGGATCGACCAAAATAAAGGGTGGAGCATCACCGACGGCATCCTAGCCCTAAGCCGCGAGATAGAGGGCGAGAGCAATAGCGACACGCTCCACAATGCGCCCTCGAAGGATCAGTTGCGCCAATTTGTAAATGCAATACAGAGACTCTGCCGCGCCAGCCATACCCAATTCCAAAGTGTAGCAAACGAAGCGCTCAGCGCAATAGAGGCGGCAGGGCTAGAGCTATCAGAGTTCAAGGGCAAGAGCCGCAGCATAGCTCACTACTTTGCCTCAGCCGCGAAGAGCGACACCCCACCTCCACCATCGAAGAGCGTTCGTGAAGGTGCGCACTCCATAAATAGCTGGGCAACAAAAGGCTCCCCCGCCGAGAGCTTCTCCCCCACAGCCATGAATCAAATGGAGAGGCTTCTGGATATATATGACAAAAATATTAAATTATGGAACACGGCGCCTCTCATATACGAGAATTTTAGGAGCTTCGCCCTGCTTAGTGACCTCTACACTCGGCTCAAAGAGGTGTGTGACGAACAAAACATAATGCTCCTCAGCCAGACAAAAACGATACTCTCAAAGTTTATCCAGAACAATGACGCCCCTTTCATCTTCGAGAAGGTGGGCAACCGCTTCGAACGATTTATGATTGATGAGTTTCAAGATACATCGCTCAAAGAGTGGGGTAACTTCTTGCCTCTACTCCAAAACGCAATGTCGCAGAGCGAAGATAACTCCGTACTCCTTGTGGGTGATATCAAACAATCAATCTATCGGTGGCGAGGTGGTGACTGGCGCATACTACACTCCGAGGCACGCCAAGCACTCGGCACAGAGGATACATCCGTTGTGAGCCTTCAGGATAACTGGCGCAGTATGTCCAACGTTGTGGAGTTTAACAACAACATTATCGACTCCATTGTCAACAACGAAAACAGCTACCTTAACTCAACACTCGAAGCTGCCCTCGCTCAGGAGTCTATCACCCTACCGCTCAAAGCCGAGCTACACGACATGCTGCGTAGCGCCTACACCGACCATAAACAGATACCCCGCAAGGGTAAGGCTGGCGATGGCTTTGTGGAGATCACGACATTCACCCAAACACCCCCCGTAATCGAGAGGATAAAGGGTGCTCTCGACCGCGGCTACCGACCATGCGATATTTTGGTGCTTACACGCTCCAAGAGCCAAGGCGTGCGCATTGCCGCGATGCTGCTAGAGTTCAAGGAGCAGAACCGCGACGAGAGGTACCGCTTTGATGTTATGACCCAAGAGTCACTCACGGTGGGCTATGCACCCATTAGTGGCTTTGTGATTGCCAATATGTCTTTGGCGATCGACCCAACCGACAAGAAACAGAGGGCTGTCTATAACCACTTCCTTAAGCGTGATGGCTACGATGCCGAACTCCCAGAGTCTGAGCTTCTCTTCTTGAAGTCCCTTCGTATGATGGGCATTGAGGAGGTCTTCGAGAGTATCACCATCCACCACGACCTCTCATCACGAAGTGATAGCATCGCCTACCTTCAAGCCCTTCATGACTTGATAATCAACTTCAGCTCTTCGCGTATCTCCGACCTACCTCTATTTATTAAGTGGTGGAACGAGAAGGGAGCAAATAAATCGCTCACGATAGAGCGCAGCGACTCAGCAATCGAGATCACAACAATACACAAAGCCAAAGGTCTTGAGCGTGATGTTGTCATCATACCCTACTGCGACTGGTCACTAAACCCTAAAAGCAGTGGTCAGTCGCCCAGTATCGTCTGGGCGCATGGCTCGCAGGAGGCTGAAGAGTTGGGGCTATTCCCAATACGCTTTAAGAGCACCATGGGTAATTCGCTATACTCCAAGGATTACTACCGCGAGATGGTCTACTCCCATATTGACAATATCAACCTGCTCTACGTCGCCCTCACGCGTGCCGCCGAGTCACTACATATCTTCATACCCAACAAGAGCGGCAAGCGCAAAACAGAGTTTAAGAACAACAACGTAGGGGATATCATCCTCGCCTCCATCACCGAGAGCGGTGACGAGGCGGCTATTACCGAGCTACAAGGCACAACGCAACACAGCGAAGATGGGTTAAGCTACCTCTTTGGTAACCAACCAATGGCAAGCACCAAAGAGAACCACAGTAGCCAAAGACTACATATCATGGATCGCTACCCTACTTCGAAGTGTAACCTTCAGCTACGCCTGCCCTCGAAGCGCTACCGCGAGGATAGCGACGAGTTCGACGCTCGCCACGAGGGTATACTACTTCATAAATGTTTCGAGAGCGCCAACACCCTCGAAGATATACTTCGCTCAATAAAGGTGATGGAGCAGAATGGAGCACTCACCCCCCACGAAGCACAAAGCGTCGAGCTTAAAGTCAAGAGTCGATATACTGCTCCAGC
>JBCQVD010000090.1:0-8214 GCA_047173405.1 Rikenellaceae bacterium | reverse complement strand
ATCAACTTTTGATTTATTGTGATTACACGAAATAGGAACTCAAAGCAAGCTTTGTCCCTATTTCCTATAATCACATAGACGCAAACTTCCGTTTGCTTAACAAGCGAAGCGTGGCAGCGTTGAGTGTTAAGCGGTTAGTTCCTTAACATTTAACGTTTAACATTAAACACTGAACGATTACTACGGTTTGGTTTTAAACACTTCAGTGTTTATAAGATGAAATGTGTTAGATGGTTACTCAAATTTATTTGAGATAATTATCTAACACTTTTTATTGTAGAACGCAGTTCTTAAACTAGACCGCTACATAAGAGAGGCTCCGCGGGGAGCACCCCGCCCGTCGGAGACAGTCCTCAGAATTACACACAACAAATTTTGGTTCTGGCGAACCAACGCCCTCTGAGCGATTTTCTCGCAAGTGTAAAAATCGCTTTTTAGCAGCGAGGGCGAGAACAATTCTACAATCCGCGGACTGCCCTGCGCGGGCGGCGGCGGGGTGCTCCCCGCGGAGCTAAAAAAATAGGTTACCTCCTATATAGAAGTAACCTATCTCTATTTGGTATGGTGGATAATTTATGCCTTAGCGATAAACTCTGCGATCCAGTCACCCACCTCGCTTGTAGTGTTTGCCTTAGTACCCTCAACTTGGATATCCTCGGTACGCACGTTAGCAGCCATAGCCTCAGCCACAGCGCGACGTATAAGTGCACCCTCGGCTTGAAGATCGAAGGCGTACTCGAACATCATCGCAGCGCTTAGGATCGTAGCCACTGGGTTGGCGATATTCTTACCTGCCGCTTGTGGGTACGAACCGTGGATAGGCTCAAAGAGTGATGTATGTAGACCGATAGATGCTGATGGAAGAAGCCCCAAAGAGCCTGTGATAACAGAACCCTCGTCGGTTAGGATATCGCCAAACATATTCTCTGTTACCATAACGTCAAACGAGCTAGGCCACTGAATCATGCGCATTGCTGCGTTGTCGACAAACATAAACTCAGTCTCCACCTCTGGGAACTCGGGTGCGATCTCCTTAGCGATCTCGCGCCACAAGCGAGAGGTAGCAAGCACGTTAGCCTTATCTACAACAGTTAGCTTCTTGCGACGCTGCATAGCGTATTGATAAGATAGACGCACGATACGCTCGATCTCCTCGCGGGTATAGACACATGTATCGTAGGCTGTATTTCCATCCTCCGAGCGACCTTGTGGGCGACCGAAGTACATACCGCCAGTAAGCTCACGGATACATACGAAATCTACCCCCTCGATCAACTCGCGACGAAGAGGTGACTTGTCAAGAAGAGCCTCAAAGGTGTTGATTGGGCGCACATTAGCGTAGAGACCTAGCTGCTTACGCATAGCGAGAAGCCCTTGCTCGGGACGAACCTTAGCCGATGGGTCGTTATCAAAACGAGGGTCACCGATAGCACCAAAGAGCACTGCATCGGAGTTCATACATAGCTCGTGAGTCTCAACTGGGTAGGGGTTACCCACCTTGTCGATTGCATTAGCGCCACAGATACCATACTCGAATGATAGCTTGTGACCAAATTTCTGACAAATAGCCTCTGTTGCCTTTAAAGCCTCAGCGACGATCTCTGGTCCGATACCATCACCTGGAAGAATTGCTAACTTTATATCCATTGTAAAATCTTTATTTGTTCTCCCACTCCTCAATCTTCGAGGTTGTGGTCATTAAGTAATCAATATCATCAAAACCATTCATCAAGCAGTGGCGCTTATATGGTGTGATTGTGAAGCTCTCCGCGCTACCTGTTGTGAGGTTGGTGATTGTCTGCTCGCCGAGGTTGATCTCAACCTTTGCCGCAGGGTCTGCCTCGATTGAGGCGAAAAGCTCTGCCAGGAACTCTGGCGACACAATAACTGGAAGCACGAAGTTGTTGAGCGCGTTATTGCGGAAGATATCGGCAAAGAAGCTCGACACCACAGCGCGGAATCCGTACCCAGCAATAGCCCACGCAGCGTGCTCGCGGCTACTACCAGAGCCGAAGTTCTTGCCCGCAACAAGCACATCACCCGAGTATGTTGAGTCATTCAGCACGAAGCTCTCGATGGGTTGGTTGTTTTTATCGTAGCGCCAATCGCGAAAGAGGTTGTCTCCGAAGCCTTCGCGTGTTGTAGCCTTAAGGAATCGAGCTGGGATGATCTGGTCGGTGTCGACATTCTCTAGTGGTAGAGGCACACAGCTTGATGTTAATATATCTATTTTTTTCTTCATAATCTCTCTCTCTAAGGGTCGACGCATTGGCGCTCCCCTTTAATAATACATTACAAAAATTCGCGAGGATCAGTTATCACACCCGTTACCGCCGCCGCTGCCGCTACGAGTGGGCTACAAAGCAGTGTGCGAGCACCTTGACCTTGGCGACCCTCGAAGTTGCGGTTAGAGGTCGAAAGGGCATACTTACCCTCAGGGATCTTATCCTCATTCATCGCTAGACACGCCGAGCATCCTGGTTGACGAAGCTCAAAGCCTGCCTCCGCGAAGATCTTATCGAGACCCTCGGCACGAATCTCGCGCTCCACCTGCCATGATCCTGGCACAAGCCATGTGATTACGTTATCCGCCTTCTTGCGACCCTTGACAACGGCTGCGAAATCGCGGAAATCCTCGATACGACCATTGGTACATGAGCCAACAAAGACATAATCCACGCGGCTACCTAGCATCTTAACGCCCTCAGAGTAACCCATGTACTCAAGGGATTTGATATATGAGCCTTTCTGTGCCTCGTCCATACCCTCCGAAGTTGGGATAGTCTGAGTGATACCCATACCCATACCAGGGTTTGTGCCATAGGTTACCATTGGCTCGATATCCTCCGCACGGAACTTTACCTCGCGGTCGAACACAGCATCGTCATCACTCTTAAGTGCGCTCCACTTAGCTACCGCCTCGTCCCACGCCTCGCCTTGAGGTGAGTTCTCGCGACCCTTAAGGTATTCGAATGTCACCTCGTCGGGGGCAACCATACCACCACGAGCACCCATCTCAATTGAGAGGTTGCAGAGCGTTAGTCGACCCTCCATTGTGAGTGAACGGATAGCCTCGCCAGCGTACTCAACGAAGTAACCTGTCGCGCCACCTGTTGTCATTTGAGAGATGATATATAGAGCTACATCTTTAGCCGTAACGCCCTTGGTTAGCTTGCCCTCAACGCTAATTCGCATGCTCATAGGCTTCGCTTGGAGGATACATTGACTCGACATCACCATCTCCACCTCGCTAGTACCAACACCAAAAGCAACGGCACCTACCGCACCGTGAGTCGAGGTGTGAGAATCACCACACACGATGGTCATACCTGGAAGTGTGTAGCCTAGCTCTGGACCCACGACGTGGATAATTCCATTCTTAGGGTGCATCATACCATAGTGAGTCAATCCAAAATCCTTAGCATTCTGCGCTAAGGTCTCCACCTGGTTGCGAGATACTGGATCCTCGATCTCTTGATCTTGGTCGCGAGTGGGTGTATTGTGGTCGGGCATACAGATTATACGCTCAGGACGGAAACACTTGATTCCGCGCTGGCGCAACCCCGAAAAAGCTTGTGGGCTTGTCACCTCGTGGCAGTAGAGACGGTCGATATAGAGCTGCGTCTGAGCATCGACAATCTGAACAACGTGGGCATCCCAAATCTTATCAAAGAGTGTATTCATTATGATATTTAATTGCGAAATTTGTTAATACAATCAATAAACGCCTCAAGGCTCGCCACTACGATGTCGGTGTTGGCACCAAAGCCGTAGTAGTAACCGCCATCGTGCTCCACCTGCATGTGAACCTTACCAACGTCGTTGCTACCCTTGCTGATGGCTTGGATCGTAAACTCGCGAAGAATCATCTTGCGTGTGATGATCTTCTTAAGGGCAGCAATAGCTGCATCCACAGGACCATTACCTGTCGCTGCTGCCTCAAAAAGCTCGTCCTTAATCTTGATTCCAATACTTGCCACTGGGTTAACTCCCACACCGCTTGTCACCTGAAGGTACTCCAACTTTATGTTATCGTGCTTTGTGCGGCTCTGCTCTCCAACAAGTAGTAGGATATCGTCGTCCGACAACTCCTTCTTCTTATCGGCAAGCAACAAGAACTGCTCGTATACCTCGTCAAGGCGCTCCTTCTCGAGTTCAATACCATGAGACGACAAGCGACTCTTAAGCGCTGCGCGACCACTACGGGCAGTAAGCACGATAGAGTTAGTCTCAATACCAACATCCTTAGGGTCCATGATCTCGTAGGTTTGGATATTCTTCAACACGCCATCTTGGTGGATACCCGACGAGTGAGCAAAAGCGTTCTTACCAACAATCGCCTTGTTAGCCTGCACAGGCATATTCATAAGGCTCGATACAAGTCGGCTTGTTGGGTAGATCTTTTGGGTGTTGATGTTGGTATCAATACCGATATGTTTGTGACACTTAAGGATCATCACCACCTCTTCGAGCGATGTATTTCCTGCACGCTCGCCAATACCGTTGAGTGTAACCTCCACCTGACGCGCTCCATTGATAACTCCCGAAACAGTATTAGCTGTTGCCATACCCAAATCATTGTGGCAGTGAGTCGATAGTATCGCGCGGTCGATATTGCTTACATTATCTACAAGATACTTGATCTTAGCTCCATACTCCGAAGGTAGGCAGTAGCCCGTCGTGTCGGGGATATTAATCACCGTAGCTCCCGCCTTGATTACCGCCTCCACCACGCGCGCTAGGTACTCGTTCTCGGTACGTCCCGCATCCTCGGCGTAGAACTCCACATCCTCAACGTAACGCTTTGCGTACTTCACGGCCGCCACAGCGCGCTCAATGATCTCCTCGCGGTTAGAGTTGAATTTGTATTTAATGTGAGAGTCCGAAGTTCCGATTCCTGTATGAATACGTTTATGCTTGGCATAACGCAGAGCATCCGCGGCAACATCGATATCCTTCTCTACTGCGCGGGTAAGCGCACAGATCGTCGGATTACTTACCGCACGAGATATCTCTATCACAGAGTTGAAATCCCCAGGGCTTGAGATGGGAAATCCTGCCTCAATTACATCGACTCCCAGCTGCTCAAGAGCTTTAGCAACTTGTATTTTCTCAACTGTGTTAAGCTGACAACCTGGCACCTGCTCTCCATCACGCAATGTGGTGTCGAAAATAAATAATCTGTTCTGCATTGTTTTGATTTTTTAATACTTTTTTTGTTTTAAATTCCTAGCTCCCACACCCATCTCAATCATCTCTAAGAGGTGATATTTAATGCTTGGCGAGGATGCTTCTTTTAACGCAAAAAAGGATTCTCGCACCATTAGTGGAAGAACCCTGTTTATTCTTATAGCCTTCGAGCTATATATACATGCCTCTTCGCCTGCGATGGATATTCCATAGTAGTAGTGAACGCAGCTCCAGCAGGAGTGTATATATATTATTCTCGTATAGTCTCATATCGAGCGTAAAAGTAGGCTTCTTTTGCGAGAAATCCAAATTTATGATTATTTTTTTTTCGCTCAACCACTTTTTTTGATATCTTTACCACCGATTATGAAAAAGTTTATCAACACACTCAAATTTGAAATCGCACGACACGAGCTTTTTATGAGGCTCAAGAGGTTTCTGCTATCACCATTCCTCGTGGCGCTCGCCATATCTTTTCTGCTATGGTACATCGCAAAGCTAAACCACACATACACAACCGACATGCGCATAAATATCGAGGTTGCCGATCAACTCATAAAGAGCAACTGCGTGGTCGAGGGAGGTGGCACAAATCTCTTTGGTTATAAATTGTCATTTAGGCGTCGTCTAAATATTCCGCTTCAAGAGCTACGCTACACAATAAACCCTCAACAGGATAGCATCACAATAGATATAGCCTCAATAAGCAGAGCTATATCGGTTAAATATAGCGACATCAAGATAGTTGACGTCGATGCCTTAACAACACTATACATAAGCGACGAACTTCGCCAAGATATCGAGAGAGCACAATAAGAATTAAGATGATAAAAGTAGCCATTACAGGGGGCATAGGTAGCGGGAAATCGACACTATGCAGAGCCTTCGAAGAGGCGGGCATCCCCGTATATTATAGCGACACACAAGCTCGCCAACTAATGGAGCTTAATGAAGAGCTAAAGAGTGTAATCACCAAAGAGTTCTCGGCGATGAGCTACACTCCCGAAGGGGAGCTTAACCGCGAGTGGCTAGCCTCAGAGGTCTTTAATAATGCCGAACGACTCGAGGCTCTCAATGCTCTTGTCCACCCCGCAGTCGTTGCCGATTTTGAGAGGTGGGCAATGCAACAAACCAGCCACCCCTACGTTATTGTCGAGACTGCGATACTCTTTGAATCGGGGCTTGATAAAGGTGTTGATATTAAAGTTGCTGTTCTTGCCCCTGAGGAGCTTAGGCTTCAACGCGTGGTGATGCGTGATGGCTCCAATGCCCAGCAGGTGCGCTCACGTATGGCGGCACAGCTAAGCGACGAGGAGCTAAACCAACGATGTGATTATTGCGTAGTAAATATTATTGAGGGCGAGATGGACGATGCCGCCCAGCGCCTAGACCAGATATTCAAACATGAAGCCTCTAAAGTTAGATCTTAGTCGCCCTGTGGTGATGGCGATTGTGAATGTTACCCCCGACTCATTCTTCGAGGGTAGCCGCACACTGCACGAAGATCAGATCACAAAACGCATCCTTCAAGCTCAAGAGCAAGGAGCCTCGATAGTCGATATTGGAGGTTACTCGTCACGCCCTGGCGCCGACGATGTATCACTCGATGAGGAGTGGCAACGTGTCGAGGTCGGGCTAAAGGTCGCTCGACGCGCAGCTCCCGAGCTGATTATCTCGGTAGATACTTTTCGAAGCGAAGTGGCTCGTCGCGCGGCGGATGGTTATGGAGAGATCATAATAAATGATATCTCCGCCGCCGAGATAGACCCAGCGATAATTGACGTTGCCGCGAAGTATAAATTGCCATATATCGCCATGCATATGCGAGGTCGACCTCAATCAATGCAGTCGATGATTAGCTATGATAATATCGTAGAGGAGGTCAAAGAGTACTTCACTAGCAAAGTGGCTCAACTCAAAGGGGCGGGCATCGAGGAGATCATCCTTGACCCTGGCTTTGGATTCGCCAAGAGTTTGGAGCAGAACTATGAACTTATGGCAGGTCTTAAAAGTATCATAAATCTAGGCTACCCAGTACTCTCGGGCGTATCGCGCAAATCAATGATCTATAAGCTACTAGACACCTCACCCCATGAGGCACTTGCAGGGACAATAGCGCTCGGATGGGAATCACTTCGTCAGGGGGCACGCATACTGCGCGTTCATGATGTCGAGGAGGCTAAACAGAGCATAAAAATATTTGAAACATATGATAAATATAGTCGACGTACATAAAAGCTACGACTCCTTAGAGGTGTTACGTGGTGTCAACCTTACCATCGCAGCAGGTGAAGTTGTTGCGATAACAGGCGCCAGCGGTGCAGGTAAAAGCACTCTTTTGCATATCATAGGATCGCTTATGAGTTGCGAACGAGGTGATATATTTATCGACTCCAAAAATATATCGCAGATGAAAGACAGCGAACTCTCACGCTTTCGCAACGAGAAGATCGGTTTTGTATTCCAATTCCACAACCTTCTGCCAGAGTTCACAGCTTTCGAAAACATCTGCCTCCCAGGGTATATCGGCTCACGCCCGAAGTCCGAGGTTGAGAACTATGCACAAGAGTTACTGGCGCTCATGGGGCTAAGCGACCGCGCCACACATAAACCCACACAGCTATCGGGCGGTGAGCAGCAACGTATAGCCATAGCCCGCGCCCTTATAAACTCGCCCCAGCTACTCCTTGCCGACGAGCCATCGGGCAACCTCGACTCGGTTAATCGCGAGGAGATACACCGCCTCTTCTTTAAGTTACGCGACAAGCTAGGTATTACCGTAGTTGTTGTAACCCACGATGAGGAGCTAGCAAATATGTCGGACAGGAAAATTGTTATGCGCGATGGAGAAGTCGTTAGAGATTAGCTTAGACAACCTCTCTCGTGATGAGTTATATGAACTCCTTGAGGGGCTACACAACCGCTTCAACAACACCGATTTCATCGAAGCAGACCCTATAAGCATCCCCCACCGCTACTCTTCGCGCGAAGATAGAGAGGTGGCAGGATTCTTCGCCTCCACTA
>JBCQVD010000089.1:0-8527 GCA_047173405.1 Rikenellaceae bacterium | reverse complement strand
GCCACGGGGAAGCCCGAAGCATCCGAAGATGTACGTGCGTATTCTTTTATTCTTGCATCAAAATCTACTTTATCATACGCATCAAAACGAACCTTAAAGCTCGTTGTTGAATCTAACAGAGCAAAAAGAGATGACTCTGGAAGTGTAAATTCAACAGTTGTAGAGGTCGGTGAAACAACACGCACTATACTCTCTCCCGCTTGAACTCTTTGGTAAGTATCAACATTAACATTCTCAACTATTGCTTTAAATGGAGATCGCATCTTTGTCTCTACCAACAACTCTTGCGTATTTCGGTATAACGATTTAGCCCTCACAAAATCAGATTTCGCAGACTCATAATCCTGCTGCGACACAGCTTCGTGTTCCAGAAGTCTAGTTATACGATTAAGCCTCGATTCGGCCTGTTCAAATGATGACCTATCAGCCGTAAGTTCAAGTTCAATATCTTTGGGGTCTAAACACGCGAGCAACTCATCACGCTCCACGATTTCGCCCTTCACAGCGTAAAGCTCTAATATCTGCCCCGAAATCTTAAACGCTAAGTTTACCGACATATCTGGCGTTGAAAGCCCAACAAAATCCCGACTTATATAATCGTGCGATTTAGCGATAGTACTTTTAACAGGCGTAATTCGTTGCTGTTGTGTTGACGGGCTGCCCATACAGGAACTTAGCGCCACAATAATGGTTACTAGGTGGTATCTCATAAAATAAAAAAGTTGATTATGGAATCCACAATCAACTTTCATACCAATTTAACGCTGCTCTACATATCGCGCCAATTTCTTTTATCCTCGATCACTCCATCTCTGAGTGTTACAACTCCATACTTAGCACGAATCATTGTATTCATCGTCGAGTGATCTATATTATATATATCTATATCTTCGTTACTGCATAGCTTGATCTTACCAGCATCTAAGTGCTGAGGAGTCAAGATAATAACACCCTCTTTTCGACTCTTTACCTGCGCTACAAAACGAGATAAGTATCCGCATATTTTAGGTGTTAACCGCGATGTATTTGTTACGATCAACATGTGAACATACCCTTCTCGATTAAGAATCTCGAGAGTTTTATCCTCACCACTAAAATCCATAATCGAAAACTCTACAACCGATAGACTCGATGGCTCCTCGCCTAAACTCTGCGTACGCGTTTCAACCCACTCCCAACGACTACTATCGTGCCATAAGGTATCAGTAAGTTCAAACTCCCTAAGATTACCCGTCGATAGCTCTTTGTATATAAGTGTTGTATGGCTTTGATAATCGACATTTTTAGCCTCCGCAATAGCTTGCTGCAACTCCACACCAACCTTATACGGACGAAAATCAAGCATTGGAAGATGGTGGTAGTTATACACACCCAACCCCATCGAGTAGACACAGAAAATAAGAGTCATAGCGATCTCAACTCTCTTGAATGCAAAGATCTTATCAGGTCGGTAACGATACCACACCACGAATGCCATGGGTAGGATCACGATATTTTTTATAAGTGTTTGCCATGGAGTCAGCTTTATAGCATCACCAAAACATCCACAATCCTCGACGGGCAGAAGCGTTGCACTTAAGAAAGAGAGGATTGTAAAAAACGTCATTGAAATCATCGCAAAGATTGACACTAGCCTAATCCTCACCTTAAAGAGAAGCATGTGCCCCATCATGAACTCTGCGCCACACAACCAAATCGCAAAGACCATACTAGCTGGCTTCAGCCACTCCATATTGTATATGGCAAGATACTCATTGATCTTTATCGCCGTACCCCATGGATCAACAACTTTCACAAAGCCGCTGCCAATAAAGACAAGACCCATAATTACTCGTGCAATATAGGCTATTATCTTAATTGTTCGGCTTCGTTGCGCGTTGCTAGCTATCTCCATTACTCTATTATAGAGATTATTTTATCGAAAATATTATCTGGCGTATCCATGCTATTATTTGCATCTGAGCAATCTACAACGTGAAGAGTTGTATCCACCTCGGCCGCTGATAAATAGACCTCTCTTACGCACTGCTGAAGAGTCAATGATGACTCATGTATATCATCTTGTCCTTTTAGGTAGTCTCGATCGTCTCCTGCTCGGGCAGCTGTTAACTTCGCCTCAGTAAAGGCAAATGGGACGTCCAAAAAAAGCGATACATCTGGGCGAGGTATACTGTTAAAGTTATACTCTAGGTTGAGTATCCAATCTCTCAGTGCATCACGCTCTTGCGTTGTTGAAACTTTTGCGCATTGATACCCGATATTTGAGTATACATAACGATCAAATATCACAACTTTATCATCTTTTAACCAACCTCTTATCATCTCTGCTGCTTCGGCTCTATCACCAGCATAGAGAAGAGCCACAAGATATGGATCTACACTCTCTAAGCTACCTAGCTCACCTCTTAGAAATCGCGCAATAAGATCTCCGTAAATTGGAGTGTCAAAACGTGGAAAATGGAGGTATTCACACTCTTTACCTTGCGATTGAAAGTAATCTTTTAACTTATTGACCTGTGTTGACTTACCAGCTCCATCTAAACCTTCGAGTACAATAAACATAATCTATTATCTTAACATTTTAACAGCTCGGTTAACTCCCGATATTAACGCCTCAATATCACTCATATTATTATATAAACCTAGCGACGCGCGACACATTCCCGTAACACCAAAGTGCGCCATTGTTGGCTCTGCGCAATGCTGCCCAGTGCGTATAGCAATACCTAGTTTATCGAGGATCATACCCACATCATATGGATGGATACCATCAATATTAAACGATATGATCGCACATTTATCACTCTGGTTGCCATATATCCTAAGACCATCAATCTTCGCTAACTCCTCAGAGGCATAATTCATCAATTCCACCTCGTGATCTTCAGCCGATGCTAAATCAATAGTATTTAGAAACTTAATTGCTTCACCTAAACCTATGGCTCCGATGTAGTTAGCAGTTCCAGCTTCATACTTCAAAGGCAAAGGAGCATACGTTGTCTTTTGAAAAGATACACGATCGACCATATCTCCACCACCTAGAAATGGAGGCATCGCCTCTAAAATTTCGCGCTTCCCGTATAAAACACCCACCCCTGTTGGCGCATATAGTTTATGAGCCGAGAACGCATAAAAATCACAATCTAAAGAGTCGACATCGACACCTCCGTGCACCAATCCTTGACAGCCATCAACCATTACAACAGCACCAACTTTATGAGCCTTGTCAATTATACGTTTAAGCTCTGGACGCGTACCGAGGGTATTTGAGGCTTGCGTAACAGCAACAAGGCGAGTTCGAGAGTCTATCAAATCGTCTAATAACTCATACATTAGTCGTCCATCATCATCAAATGGCAAGACCCTGATATCTGCACCTTTACGCTGCGCAATAATCTGCCAAGGCACAATATTGGAGTGGTGCTCCATCTCGCTAATGATGATATTATCACCCGCATTGATGTTCGCTTCACCCCAAGCAAAGGCAACCGTATTGATTGATGCTGTCGCACCTGCCGTGAATATAACCTCTTCGCGGTATTTTGCCCCAATAAAGAGACGCACAGCCTCTCTTGCCGCCTCATACATCACCGTTGCCTCCTCTGATAGATAGTGTACACCACGATGAATATTCGCATTAAGTTGACGATGAAGGTAATCAACCATCTCAATCACACACTCTGGTTTTTGCGCCGTAGCACCACTGTCTAAATAGATAAGCGGCTTACCATGCACCTTTCGCGAAAGAATTGGAAACTCACTCCGTATTTTCTCAACATCAAACATTATCGTCAACTTTTATTGTTTATATACTATGGAGTGTTTGCTCAACTAATTCATTAAGTTGATCGCGTAAATCTTCTATATTACAGTGAGATATAATGTCTTTAGCAAAACCTTCTAACTGTATTTTTCGAGCTAACTCCTCGCTAATTCCTCTCTGGCGCATATAGAAGATAACATCATCATTTAACTGCCCTACGGTTGCCCCATGGCTACATTTTACATCATCAGCATATATCTCCAACTGAGGCTCTGCGACAATAGAGGCCTTACTGCTTAGCTGTATATTGCGGCTATTCTGCTCTGCATTGGTCCTCTGAGCATCTTGCGCCACATAGACCATACCCTTGAATATAACCTTCGACTCCTCGGAGGCTATACTCTTGGCGAGTGATCGACTATTGCAATCACTTGCATTGTGCGTAATACGACAATCTACAATAGACTTTTTATCTGCCGAGGTTAACTGTAATGAGTTAAATTCACTCTCTGCCCCTCGTCCCTCTAGCTGTATATCATACTTCGAAGTTGCTCCAAATAGGTCAACGACCGTTGCATTACACAATGAATTTGAAGATAGCGTAATATTAACTGTTGATTTAGATGGTACAGTAAAAACCTCTATCAATGAGAGTTTTGTGCCATCTAATATTTCAAAATTAATATCACTTTGCTTATCCGTTGTGTGCACTATAACAATCTCTCGCGCTCTATCTTTTTGGGCAACTGTAATATCTATATTGACAGGATCTACGAAAACCTCTCTTGAGGTAGATGTGGCTATTGATTCTATGAATTTTTCCATAATAAATCTCACCCTACTCCTTGTAGTCCCTAATTAACCAATCGTACCCCTCTAGCTCTAGTTTTAGCGCAAGCGTTTTATCACCTGAATGAATAATACGACCTTTGTATAGTACGTGCACAAAATCTGGAACGATATAGTCCAAAAGGCGTTGGTAGTGCGTAATAACCACCGTTGCATTATCCTCTCGCTTAAGCTTCGATACTCCAGTGGCAACGATACGCAGTGCGTCTATATCTAGTCCGCTATCGGTCTCATCCAAAATAGCTAACTTTGGTTGAAGCATCGCCATCTGAAAGATTTCATTTTTCTTCTTTTCACCTCCAGAAAAACCCTCATTTACAGATCGTTGTGTTAACTTTGAACTCAAAGCTACGATATTTGCTTTTTCGCGCATCAACTTCAAGAACTCACCAGAGGTTAAAGGCTCCTCACCCCTGAACTTTCGTTGCTCATTAAGTGCGATCTTCATAAAGTTAGCCATTGAAACACCAGGTATCTCTACAGGGTATTGAAAACCCAGAAAAAAACCTAGACGCGCACGATCCTCAATCGACATCTCGAGAAGATCATGCCCCATAAACTTCACATCTCCCTCAACGTCTGTAAACTTTTCGTTTCCAGCTAAAACCGATGCTAGCGTACTCTTTCCTGCTCCATTAGGTCCCATAATAGCATGAACCTCGCCCGCCTTAACCTCTAAGTCAAGACCTCTTAATATCTTTTTATCGCCAACTGAAGCGTGTAAATTTTTAATACTTAACATATGATCTATATTATCCATTACTTTAATTAACCGACGCTACCCTCTAAGCTTAACGCTAGTAGCTTCTGCGCCTCAACAGCAAACTCCATAGGTAGTTTAGACAACACCTCCTTAGCATAACCATTGACAATCAACCCAACAGCATCCTCTGTCGATATACCTCGCTGATTGCAATAGAAGAGTTGATCCTCTGAGATCTTAGAAGTTGTTGCTTCGTGCTCTACAACGGCAGATGTATTGAAGTTCTCAATTGTTGGGAACGTGTGCGCTCCGCACCTATTGCCAATAAGCAGCGAATCGCACTGCGAGTAGTTACGAGCATTATCTGCGCCCTTAGCGACCTTAACAAGTCCACGGTACGAATTTTGACTCTGCCCAGCAGAGATGCCCTTTGAGACTATTCGACTACGGCTATTTTTGCCGATATGTATCATCTTTGTGCCCGTATCCGCTTGCTGGTAGTTATTAGTCATTGCCACAGAGTAGAACTCACCCACAGAGTTATCCCCAATAAGAACACAACTAGGATATTTCCATGTCACAGCAGAGCCTGTCTCTACCTGAGTCCACGAGAGCTTCGCTCCATGATGGCAGACGCCTCGTTTAGTTACGAAGTTGTATATACCTCCCACGCCATTTTTATCGCCTGGGTACCAGTTCTGTACCGTAGAGTATTTAACGTCTGCGTTATCATGCACGATAATCTCAACAATCGCAGCATGGAGCTGGTTTTCGTCTCGCTGAGGTGCCGTACAACCCTCTAGGTAACTCACATACGAACCTTCATCGGCAACGATAAGCGTACGCTCAAACTGCCCTGTTCCTGCTGCGTTGATTCTGAAATATGTAGATAGCTCCATCGGGCATCTCACCCCCTTGGGGATATAACAAAATGAACCATCCGAGAAGACCGCGGCATTAAGCGCAGCATAATAATTATCCGTATATGGAACGACGCTGCCTAAATATTTTTTCACCAACTCAGGATACTCCCTAATGGCCTCAGATATTGAACAGAAGATGATGCCCTTCTCACTCAATGTTTCACGGAAGGTAGTTTTAACTGACACTGAATCCATTACAGCATCAACAGCTACACCCGCTAACGCCATCTGCTCTTCGAGAGGAATACCCAACTTATCGAAAGTACGCTTCAGCTCAGGGTCAACCTCATCCATCGACGCTAACGGTTTGACCGATTTAGGCGCTGCATAGTAACTGATCTCTTGCAGATCTATCTCTGGAATATCAAGATGTGCCCAAGATGGAACCTTCATAGTCAAAAAGTGAGCATACGCCTCCAAGCGACGCTCGGTCATCCACTCTGGCTCATCTTTCTTTTTAGAGATTAGACGTATTACATCTTCGTTCAATCCCTTCTCTATTATCTCAGTGGCGATATCGGTCGTAAAACCATACTTATACTCCTGACTTCCAATATCCTCTATTACATCTATCTCTTTTATCTCTGCCATATATATTTCGAAACCTTTTTTTGAAATTAGCACCAAAGGCATTCAACGCGCAAAGGTACAAATTTTAATCCTTAATTTGAAATTTTTCAAACAAAAAAGGAGGACCACTACAAATATGCAGCAGTCCTCGCGTTTCGACTATAAAAATAGCAAAATTTGCTTCTGTATGTACTATTTATTTAGAATCAACCAGTTGACATTTGCACCCTTGGTGTTACCCCAATCAGTTGCAAATACCATACATAGATTTTTCATACCCTTAACCTCAGCCAATAGGTCTGTTTCGTATGTTTTCCAGCTATTCCACCCACCAGTGTACTCAATTGGGAATGAGGCGATAAGCTGACCCTTAGGACCACCTAAGCGGATCTCAACCTTACCATCACGTTGACCTGAAGCCATACGGATCTGCATCTTCTTAGCCTCGCCATCACCGAAGTTAACACCATCAAAAGTTACAGTTGCGTGTGACGCAGCCTCGCAAACCATCCAACCTGCAGGCTCGTTACCTCCAACAAATGCAGTCTGAGCCTTTGAAATTGTGTTATATCTATCAATTTGGATAGTATCACCCACCATTGGGTTTCCAATACCACGAAGTGTTGGCTTCACCTTCTTTATAGTACCATCCTTCTTAAACTCCATATAGTCTGCGCACATTGAACGCATCTTATTAAAGCCACTAAGGTGCCAGAAGTGGTAGAATAGAATCCAACGATCATTGTATTTTACGACAGAGTGGTGGTTTGTTCCATTATTAATGTTATCCATTATCTTACCGCGGTACTCGTAAGGACCCATAGGGTTTTTACTTGTTGCGTAACCGATAGTATATCCCTCCTCTGGGAATCCGTGAGCAAACGTAAAGTAGTAGACCCCATCCTTCTTGAATGGAAAAGCACCCTCTTTGTATCCTCCTGGTAGCCCCTCAACTTTGATCGCTTTTTGAGTAATGCTCTTCATATCGTCTGCTAGAGGAGCAACGAACAACTCTTGACCTCCACCAAAGAATAGGTATGCCTTGTTATCATCATCAAGAAGTAGACCTGGATCAATACCAGAGACACCTTCGATGTAAGACTTCTCCCATTTGAATGGACCTGTAGGTGATTTAGATACACCTACACCAATACGTCTAAAGGCATTATCATTAGCTGGCTTTGCAGGGAAGAAGAAGTAGAACTTACCATCCTTCTCAATACAGTCTGGTGCCCACATTGCATATGTGTCTTTTGTTCCCCAAGGTACATCATTCTCCTTTAGAATCCAACCATGATCCTTCCAAGTACTTCCGTTTTCAAGAGAAAAAACGTGGTATCCTGGCATGCAGAAACGTGGCATATCGACGCCTTCTGGCGGAACAGTATCGGTTGATGGATAAACATATAGTTTACCATCTACAACGCGCGCCGTAGGGTCGGCGGTGAACATATGCGTAACAAGTGGATTTTGTGCAATTGCTGCTACGGAAAACAGTATTGCCGCGATTGTAATTTTTAGTCTCATTTAATTTAGTTTTTTTAAGTTCGTGTCGAATGCAAAGATAGGTATTTTTTTCATGTTTTCAAAACCGATATTATGAGAAATTGTTTAAGTTTTAACAGTTTAAAATACTGGTTATCAGTTGTTTAATTGCGAAATATTTTGTATCTTTATGGTCACGACACTATAAAGAATGACAAAGAATTACCCAACAAA
>JBCQVD010000088.1:0-8564 GCA_047173405.1 Rikenellaceae bacterium | reverse complement strand
AGTGTTTATATTTGCGGTATGATAAACAACAATATCACAAATATAATCAAATAAACCAATAAAACAAATAGCCATGACTACCCCAACACTTACCTATACATTAGGCCAGAGAGCTAAGATCACGGGAGAGACAACCGATATGATATTCGCAGAGGCAACAAGAGAGTCGGAGAACTCCGATGGTAGCTACGAGATTGAGATAATGACAGCTGACGAGATCAGCATAATGGCGGAGGTCAAGGTTACGAATGTGGAGGAACGATTTATCCCAGCAACGCGATTTCAGCCATGCGATCATATCGGGTACACGCTCATGCAGATCGAGAGTCTGTATGTCAACAGCGCTGACGAGATCATCGAGTATGCTTATGCTGACGACGCGGAGACTGAGCAGAGAGAGAATTGGAATTAAAATAGAAAATATGACGACACTAAAAGAGATGTATGACTCATTACCCAACACGAGAGTTGTGAGTGAGCGATCGGCCTTTGTGAAGCGAATTGCAAAGGCCGCAAAGAAAAAGGAAGCGACCGCCTACAGATATATTCGCGGCGAGATCACCCCTGGAGCGCTCGAAAGAGCTGCTATAGCTAAGAGTTTGAAGATCAGCGAGGCTGATTTGTTCCCGAATTCACAGATTGTAACAAAAATTCGATACGCAAATGAAAGCGTGTGATATAGATATTGGCATTTTCACAAACCCCGCAGTTGTCGAAGATTTGGAGCACTCGTACATGACAACTAGTGAAGCTGCAGTAATACTTAATTGCAAGAGGGGGACTATAATTAAATACGTGATGAGTAAGCCACCTGTACTAGGACATCAGGGTGAGGGCAAAATACTAGTAAGGCGATACGATGTCTATAGAGCCATAGGGCAGCATGGTAAAAAAGGCAACCTACTAGCCAAGTTATACGACGCTAAGTTAGCCGAGTTACAGAAATCATTAGAAAACGAGGAGGAGGAGCAATGAAACATGAACTACACATAACAACATTCATGATGGCGATATTCTTCATCATAATAGCCTTGATAGTCTTGATTGGGGCAATCGTAGAGGGTCGAGGAGATCTAGCCTTAATGGCAATCTTATGTGGCATTGTCGGATGGGTAGCGTTTCGTGAGTCTATCACCGAGGTTAAGCGACCTAAACACAAGAGCGTTGACGAGCTATGAGGGTGCATCGGAAATACAAGGTCCTGAGCTCCGATGATCTCAATACTATAGATCTCGAAGCGCGTGATAGGTTAAGATCCGATGGACAAGTTGAGTTGAGGTGTGAAAATATCACGGCTCACATAGCTTGCAAAAATGGAGTATTCACAGTGTTGAGTGTCTTTGAGAGAATACACGAATACGATGTGTTTCAGCCGATACTGACCACTCAACTCAACTACTTCATGAACTACTAGCGGTAAGCCGATCCGCACAATATCGGCGCATCTTTCATTTTATTTGTTTGCATACACTGCTGAGACAGCAGCGGGCTAGCGGAGGAGTTTTTTCGGTTTGTTTTATTTTGGTTTGATTTGATTACTTTTTAAAGAGGGTTGATCCCCTGCCTCCGCGCTTCACTTTATTAACTTTTAAAATTATCGTTATGGAAACACCACAAGTCAACAGTGAGCTAGCGATACAGCAAGCGCAGTTCGCTCTTACACCCGTAGGGCAGTCAATCAAGCAGTTCGAGATGGTTCAAAGAGTTGCCAAAATGTATGCCGAAAGCAATATCATACCAACGACCTACCAAGGGAAGCTAGGGAATTGCGCTATTGCGATAGATATGGCTATGCGTATGAATATCAACCCTGTTATGGTTATGCATAACCTGTACATTGTTCACGGTAACCCATCATTCAGCGCGAAGTTTTTGATTGCTACAATCAACGCTAGCGGTAGATTTTCACCTCTTCGATTTGAGTTCACAGGCGAGCACGGCACGGACGATTGGGGCTGCATGGCGTATGCCTATGAGGTAAGCGATAGAGAGCGTAAATCAGCTCTTGTAGGTGATAGGATCACCATCGGCATGGCTAAGGCTGAGGGTTGGGCTACTAAGAACGGCAGTAAGTGGCTCACAATGCCCGATCAGATGCTCCGTTACCGAGCTGCTGCATTTTGGCAGCGTGTTTTTTGTCCTGAAATCTCAATGGGGTTCATGACAACCGAGGAGGCTCACGATATTGAGGAGGTCGATTACGAGGAGGTGCGATCACCCAAGGCTAGTATCGCCCAAGCAGCAGCCAAAGCGCAGGCATCACAGCCAGTCCAAGGCGACGGCATCAATACTCCACTAACCGCTAGAGCTGACGACGATGGAGACACAGCACAGTAGCGAGTGGTATCGCAAGCGACTAGGTAAGATCACTGGCTCTAGGGTTGGTGATCTTATGAAGTCACCCCGATCAAAAAGCGAGGTGTTTACTGACACCGCAAAGGCTTACATATACCAGCTAGCAGCAGAGCGAGAGATGAATAGCTCGATAGTGGATAACGACGAGCTATTTGCTATATATCTCAATCAAGTAGAGGTGAGCACCAAGGCTATGAGGTGGGGAAATGAGCAAGAGGAGGATGCGAGAGAGTTGTATGCTAGCACCACGGGCAACCACATAGACGAAGCAGGTCTTTGCGCTTATTCTGAGATGCCAAATTTTGGCTCATCACCCGATGGGTGTGTAGTTGACCACAATGGCGAGTTGATTGGCTGTATCGAAATAAAATGCCCTAATCAAAATACCTATGTCAAATACGGCACCGAGGTTAAGGATGGCGAGAGCCTTAAAAGGGTGAAGCCAGAGTATTATTGGCAATGCCAATCTCATATGCTCGTCTTAGGTGTTGAGTGGTGCGACTTAGTGGTGTATTGCGCATGGCAGACTAAACCATTGAGGGTATGCAGGATAAACGCCAACGCGGAGGATCAAGAGCTTATTCGAGAGCGTGTTGAGATGGCGGACAGCGAGATAGAGCGAATTTTAAAATTATTAACATGAGACAAATAGAATCAACAACCCAGCAAGCGTGTGTAAGGTGGTTTAACATGCAATACGACCAATATAACGGTTTATTGATAGCAATACCCAACGGAGGATCACGCAACCCGATGGAGGGGGCTAGATTAAAGCGCGAGGGTGTTGTTCGAGGCGTTGCGGATCGTCAACTTATAATTGCTAGAGGAGAGCATCACGGATTGTTTATCGAGATGAAAACGCACGATAAGTCCAGCAAGCAAAAACCCCACCAAAAAGAGTGGCAAGCCAAGGCAGAGGCGCAAGGTTATAAGTATGTTATTTGTCGAGATGTAGACGAGTTTATTAACATTGTAAATGATTATTTAAATGAGCAGTAAAGAGAATAGCTTTGTGTTTTACGGCAGCTTCTACGAGTCGATCGATATGCTTAACAACCCCGAAGTGGAGCTTCAGCTATTCAAGGCAATAGCGAGGTATGCGTTGCATGGAGTCGAGCCACAACTAGATGGTATCGCAGCGGTCATGTGGGCACTCATGAAACCCAACATAGATGCAGGGTTGATTAGGCGAAACAACGCCAAAAAAGGCGGTGCGCCCAATGGTAATAGAAATGCGAAAGGACGGTTGAGCAACAATACAACTATAGTTGTATCAGATGAACAACCAGAGTTGAGCGAGCTAAACAACTGTACCCTATCTGATGTAGATGTAGATGTAGATGTAGATGTAGATAAGGATGTAGAAAAAGATGTAGATGAAGAGTGTGAGTGTGAGACACACACACACGAGCTTTCGAAAGTTTTTTTTGAATGGGTAAAAATAAACGCTCCTAGCGTCTTAAGCTTCGCAGAGCCACTTACACCTCACCAAGAGTCCGAAATTCGAAAAAACGACACAAATACAGTTGTTTTGCCCATACTCAAGGCCATGCACAACAATGGCGAGTACAAGAAACGGCAATCGGCATATCTTACATTCGAGGTTTACCTAAAAAACCACAAACCCGAGAAGTCGGAGCAGGGTAAAGAGTACACGTACAATCAAATTTGTGACATGGCTAAGACAACCGATGATTGGAATAGGTTCAAGAAGCAACCAAACGGCAAATGGAGAACAACCAGCTAGCTATGGACATTAAAACACCACAAAGGAGTTACGCAACAATCGAGATGGACAGGGCTACGCTATTCAAGGTTTTGAGCACGCAGGCTAAGAAGTTTACGATCAAGAAAGATCCGAGGGTAACAAATAAAACAACTAAAAATATGACACAGAAACAAATTATTAAGCACTTCTGCAAGGTAGCGGAAATTAACGAAAGGAAACTTATCAGCGACAATCTCCAAGTAGGTGGCTATCTTGATCTGCGAGGTACTAAGATCACCGCATTACCCGACAACCTCCAAGTTGGTGGCTCTCTTGATCTGCAAGGTACTAAGATCACCGCATTACCCGACAACCTCCAGGTTGGTGGCTATCTTGATCTGCAAGGTGGAGGTGAAAGATATATCGGGGCGGATATGGATTTAAGCCATTTGCGAAGTAGGTCTTTTATATCAAAAGATGGACAATGGATAATCGCTGATGGTATTAAATCCGAGGTGTTGTCTTACAAAGGCAATATATATCGAGTAAGAAAAATCGCTCGCAAAGAACTTGAGTATCTTATCACCGATGGGGTTGGTAATTGGGCACATGGTAAAACCCTAGAGGAAGCCAAAGAGGATTTATTGTTCAAGGTGAACGATCGCAAGAAAGGCGATTACGAGGGCTTAACAGCAGATAGCGAGCTATCTCACGAGGATGCCATTAAGTGCTATAGAGTTATTACTGGTGCGTGTTCCGCTGGTACAAAGCATTTCGTTCAGACGATCCTAGGCGACGGCAAGCAGGATAAGTATACTATATCGGAGATAGCAGAGCTTACGCAAGGTCAGTATGGTCACTCGTCTTTTTTTTCATTTTTTAATTTATAACCATGGAAAAACAAACAGCAGCTAACGCAATAATCGACGCCACGTGTCATTATTTCAACATAACAACCGACGACTTCCAGAAGGGTAAAACCTACAATTGCTCCGACGCTAGAAAAGTAGCCGTTGCGGTTATGTTAGACATGCCCGAATGCGATTCTATTGCACAAGCTGCTAGATTATTACACATGAGACGGAACACGGCTTCTATTGCGCTAAAAGCGTTAAAAAGGTATCTGCCATACAACCGAAAGTTGCGAGATAGGTACGAAAAGGTAAAAAACCACAAGACGCGTCAAAAGTACGAAGAGTAATTACTTGCAATCACCTTGTAATATGGTTATTTTTGTGCAATGCGTATGACGAGATACGCCACAGATCAAGACGAAATGACGAATGTTTGCACAACATGGGGTTTTTATGGTGGGTCTGCTGGCTATTTGGTTGGCAGACTTTTTTTATGCTATGAAACAGAAGAACAACAAACGCGGCAGGCCGCTAGCAATAACACCCGAAAGACTTTTAGCAACATTTGAGGAATACGAAAGATATACAAAGGGCTGCTGTAAATATGTTGGAGTGGTAGTCAAGGGAGATATCGCAAATCTCCCCAAGGAGCGACCCTTAACGATCGTTGGGTTTTGTGTTTTTGCCAACTTAGCTATATCTACATTTCACGCCTACAAGAGCCGAGACGAATTTTCGGATGTCTATACGCGCATAAGGCAGGCTATAGATGCAGATCAAACAGAGGGTGCGATGTTGGAGATTTACAACCCGACAATTACAAGTAGGTTACTAGGCTTAACGGAAAAGTCCGCAGCGACGATAAGTGTAAAGTCAATAGAAGATATGACCGACGCAGAGCTAAGTACCCTAAAAGAGAAGTATGAATCTGAAACACGAAGCGATTGATGCGATACTAAGACATAGACAGGCAGCAAGGTCAAACTTTGTAGACTTTGCGCTGGATATGTATCCGAATACAGAGCTGACGCGCTTTCATGAAACATACTACAAAGTATTGGATCTATTCGCTCATGGAGAGATAAAAAGGTTGATAGTCACAGTGCCACCGCAGCACGGCAAGAGCACCGCTTCGACACAATTGCTACCAGCGTACATATTGGGGTTGAACCCTGATAAGCGCATTGCAATTGCAAGCTACGCACACAGCTTAGCGTCTAAGTTTAATCGCAGGGTGCAGCGCATTATAGACTCAGGCGGATACGCTCGTCTGTTTCCAGATACAAGATTGGCGACAGCAAGCGATGCGAGGAAAGGGAAGTACACAAAAACAGCAGGCGGCTTCGATGTCGTCGATGCAGAAGGTTCTTTGATTTCAGTAGGTAGAGGTGGAGGATTAACAGGTAATAGAGTTGATTGCTTCATTATGGATGACTTATATAAAGATGCACAAGAGGGTAATTCTCCAATTGTGCGTGATGGTTGTTTGGAGTGGTACAACTCAGTCGTCAAGACTCGACTGCATAACGACAGTCAAGAGCTGATAGTATTTACCAGATGGCACGAAGATGATCTGATCGGCACACTTGAACAAGCTGGAGAGGTTATCGAAGTAAGCAAGTGGACGACCTTTAACCCAAGCTATAACGGATTTTACAAGGTTAACTTCGAAGCTATTAAAGATGGCGAACCAACGCAACTAGACCCAAGATCCAAGGGCGATGTTTTGTGGGAGACAAACCACAACATCACAGCACTCGAAAAAAAAAGACAGTTTAGCCCTCATACATTCGAGTGCATGTACCAAGGTCATCCATCATCGAAAGATGGATATTTATACGGCGATAACATCAAAACATACCAATCCATTGAGGGCAAGGTGACAGCGGTCGCAAATTATACCGATACTGCAGATATGGGAGATGATTATTTGTGTTCAGTATGCTATACAGTGGCTGACAACAATGCCTACGTAACCGATATTTTGTACACGCAGGATCCAATGGAGCTAACAGAGCGAGCCACCGCTCAGATGCTGGAGCGAAATAATACACGCAGGGCTATGATCGAGAGTAACAATGGCGGTCGTGGATTTGCAAGGGCGGTGCAGAAATTAGCACCAAGCACAAAGATAGAGTGGTTCACGCAGCGAGGAAACAAAGAGAGCCGAATATTAACAAACGCAGCTACAGTGCTGCACAAAATACACATGCCAGAAGATTGGAGGTACAGATGGCCAGAATTTCATAGGCATGTAACAACATATAAGAGGGTGTTTTCTTCGAATAAACACGATGACGCTGCTGATGTGTTGAGCGGCATTGCGGAGGAGATGCAGAGAGCAAAATTAACACTCGATAAAAGAACCGCAAGTTTAAAGAGACTGTTAGAGGAGCAGGGATACAACGATGACTAGGGATAAATACATAGAAGCCATAACGAAGTTTAGACTCGATATGTGGACATTTGACTATCAACGGCAAGCGTTGTGGCGAATATTCACAGATGCACGAGATGGAAACGGAACAGTGTCAGCAATAGTCACAGCTATAGCGGATGCGTGCGTAGACCTAATGGAAGATGTCGAGATCGTTGACGCAAATGGAGTCGTTGTTGATAACGAGCAAACGCAGCAGATATGGTCTCGATTGCGTAAGCCAAACGCAGATCAGCGATTAACCTCATTCGTGATTGAGGCAATAGAGAACTTGCTAGTTGTAGGCGACGGCTTTATATACAGATTGAGCCAAACAAGACCAGCCCTTAATGATATAAGAATATTGCCCAGCGCAGAGGTGGAGATTAAAGTAGGCAAAAGCAACTCGATGATATTGGGGTATGATATAGTTAATTGCAGAACTAGCAACACTCCACGATTTAGCACGGATGAGGTTTTGATGTTCAAACGACCAAGTTCGTCTACTACTAAATTTTACGGACGCTCGCCATTGACCACAATCCTGAAGGATATTGACACAATGGACAGCTCCAAGAGGTTGCAGAATATGCAGATAAAAGATGGCGGTGTGAGAAATATCCTTTTCCCACGACAAGGGGAGCTAGAGGAGAAAGAGGATGAAAATGTTCTTGATTTGTTTATGGACACAGTGCGCAGCATTTTCAAGCGAGACGTGAAGAAAAACACGGTTATAGACTTTGGGTTGGAGCAGTTGAATTTGGGCGACAATGCGGTCAGTTTAGGTGTTGTAGATGCGATTAGCATGGGAAAAGAAGATGTATGCAACGCATATCACTATCCAATGGATTTGCTAAAGGGCGAATCCACATTCTCAAACCAAAAGGAGGCAAGATTGCGAGAATATTCAATCTCTATTTCGCATCTAAAGATTTTCCTAGAGGGGTTGGAGGCTGTATTCAATATGTACGACATGGGGCTGGAGTTCAAGATCTCAAAGTCGAGAATTGCCAAGCTACATCAAGATTTGAGCGCAGAGATGAACGCGCGTGACGGTATAGCGACAATTAACGAAAAACGCGCACTTGTAGGGTATGAACCGAGACCAGACGGAGATGTCCTCATGATACCACTGAATCAAGTTGAGCTGGAGCAATCACTTAATAGCAACTTAGATGATAGCGGAGGGCAGTAGTAATGGCAAGAATAACAAGCGCACAACGTAAATGGC
>JBCQVD010000087.1:0-8635 GCA_047173405.1 Rikenellaceae bacterium | reverse complement strand
CTCGAAGCGCGCTAGTGCCTTATTGATCTTATTGAGTGATCCCACCTGGTTGAGAGGTAGGCGTACTATACGAGACTGCTCCGCAAGCGACTGAAGGATAGATTGACGGATCCACCATACGGCATAAGAGATAAACTTAAAACCACGTGTCTCATCAAACTTCTCAGCCGCTTTAATCAAACCAAGGTTACCCTCATTGATAAGGTCTGGAAGACTGAGACCCTGATTTTGGTACTGTTTAGCTACCGAAACCACAAAACGTAGATTTGCCTTCGTGAGTTTTTCAAGAGCCTCTTGGTCTCCCTTGCGGATTCGTTGGGCTAGTTCTACCTCCTCCTCAACTGTTATAAGTTCCTCCTTACCGATCTCTTGAAGGTATTTATCCAGTGAGGCACTCTCACGGTTGGTGATTGATTTTGTGATTTTTAACTGACGCATCTATTTAAATTTATGTTATATATTTGTTCTATTTGGTGTGCCACCTACTTAATAAAGTGGTAGCTTGCACTCTTACCATCTGCGTAGACGCCATCAACTGACTCTACACCATCAATAAGCCTTGCAAGATCCGAGGTCAACAACACACGTCTATCATTGATATGTGTTATTACAAAACCCTTACGCACACGAGCACGACTAAGCAGCCCTCCATCCTTTACTGATGTCACCTGTACACCGCCCTCTATCTCTAACTGATTGCATAACTTTTGACTCGCATTGGCGAAGGTACCACCCAACACCTGCTCAACATCAACGTTTGATTTGGTAAGAAGTTCTGCCTCCCCTGCTTTATTACGCAAAGTGACATCAAAAGGTTTCACCGAAGAGCCTCTTTTTATCATTAATTTCACCTTATCCTTTGGTCGATGCTTCGCTATCTGCTCTTGGAGGTTCACCTTATCCGTTAACTCAACACCGTTTATCGAGAGGATGATATCACCTTTGCGGACTCCTGCCTCCGACGCGGCACCTCCATCTTGAACCGAAGCGACGTAGACACCTCCAATCTTGTCAAGACCCCACTCGTCGCCCTTCTCGTCGAGTAGCTCTTGTGTGATCGGCACAAAGCTAATACCGAGCATCGCGCGCTGCACAACACCCGACTCTTTGAGGTCGACAACGACCTTACGAACGATACTCTCAGGCACAGCAAAAGAGTAACCTATAAAGCTGCCTGTTTGAGACTTGATGAGGGTGTTGATACCGACCAACTCGCCATGCGCATTAACTAGAGCACCTCCTGAATTACCTGGGTTCACCGCCGCGTCGGTCTGAATAAACGACTCTATGCGGAACTCGCTAGGTATAACATCCAGCTGTCGAGCCTTGGCGCTCACGATACCCGCCGTGATGGTCGATTGCAGATCAAACGGAGAGCCAATAGCCAGCACCCACTCACCGAGGCGCAGAGCGTCGGAGCTACCAAAAGGTATTGTTGGCAAATTGCTCTTGTCGATCTTAATGAGCGCTATATCTGTTGTTGGATCGGTGCCTATAATCTCCGCGTCGTAGGTACCGCCATCATAGAGTTTAACCCTCAACTTCGAAGCCCCATCAACAACATGGTTATTGGTTATAATATAACCATCCTGAGAAAATATCACACCCGAGCCACCACCCCGCTGCTCACGATAACGAGGCTGTGAGGATGAACCTCGCCCCTGCTGCGGAATACCGAAAAACTCTAAAAAAGGGTTGTAGCCGCCCCCTCGCTGCGGCATCTCCACGCGTTGTGTCACTTCGATATTAACCACTGCGCGCACTGCATTCTCTGCGGCGTAGGTCAAATCAGGGTAGTCACCCTTGGTGTAGGAGGTGAATTGTGTCCCTAAAGCAGGGGTGCGTTCAACCTCTCGCGTTATATACTCAACTTTGTCGGTTGAATCGAAGAAACAATATGCGCTCAAAGCGCCCGCCGTTGCTGCCACCGCAACAACTCCTAAAAATAAAAAAGCCTTTTTCATAATTACACAAGTTTAATAATCAATGGAGGCAAATCTCTACATAGGCAATACTTAAGTTTTCTCAATTAACGCATCATAATACCCAATTATTATATGATCTATTCCCAAATTAAACTACCACTCAATTGGACTCTTCTGTACTGACACTAAATAATCATTCGCCTGCGAGAAGTGTTTAGAGCCAAAGAAGCCGCGATAAGCAGAGAGTGGCGAAGGGTGGACACTCTTAAGTATTAAGTTTTGCTTAGAATTAACAATAGCCCCCTTTTTATGAGCATAAGACCCCCAGAGCATATATACAACCCCCGAATAACGCTCGGCGAGAGCCTTTATTACAGCATCAGTAAATGTCTCCCAACCCTTTCCTGCGTGCGACGCCGCGGCATGAGCCTCCACCGTAAGCACGGCATTGAGCAACAACACACCCTGCTCAGCCCACCTCTCAAGCGAACCACTCTGCGGTGTTGCCACACCCACGTCTTCGCTCACCTCCTTGAGTATATTTCGCAGCGATGGCGGAAACTTCACTCCCTCAGGCACCGAGAAGCTCAACCCATGGGCTTGACCATTATCGTGGTAAGGGTCTTGACCTACGATGACCACCTTCACCTGCGAGGGCGGGCATAGCTCCAAAGAGCGAAAGATATCACCTTGTGGCGGAAAGATCTCTTTTGCGGAGTACTCCACCGAGAGGAAATCCTCTAGTTGCGTGAAGTATGGTTTTGATGCTTCACAGTTGAGCAGCTCGCTCCACGGAGCAGGTATTGATAGTTTCATAGTTTAACGTTCTTAGAATATTCATACAAAGTTAGCAAAAAAAGTGGTATAAATCAGAACAAAAAGAGTAGTGTCAATAGTTTTTGCTATCTTTGTGGCACTATGGAAGAGATAAATTATGATGTAATAGTCGTAGGAGCGGGTGCTGCTGGGATGATGGCAGCAGGAACAGCTGCTCGAAGTGGCAAGCGTGTACTACTGCTCGAAAAGATGGAGAAGTCGGGACGTAAGGTTCGAATAACTGGTAAAGGTCGCTGTAATGTTACCAATGCGCGCCCCGTGGAGGAGTTCGCAGAGCACATTAGAGCTAACGCTGAGTTCTTCGCCCCCGCCTTTGAGGAGTTCACAAACCGTACGACCATACGCTTCTTCGAGAAGAGAGGGTGTAAGCTCGATATCGAACGTGGAGATAGAGTCTTTCCAAAGAGCGGCAAGGCGTGGGATATTGCAAATGTCCTACTGGAGTATTGTGTCGACCATGGAGTCAAGATAATGTACGACACCAAAGTTAGCGAGGTGCTCACCGTGGCGGGCAAGGTGTATGGCGTAAACTACCAAAACAAGAGGGGCTTCACGCGTAAATTTGAGGCTCCCGTGGTTATTATCACAACGGGTGGCGTCTCCTACCCAGCAACAGGAAGCACTGGCGATGGTTACGCTTTCGCGGCTGATTTAGGACATAACATTGAACCTATACGCCCTTCGCTAACACCACTTATTTCATCGCATCCACATATCCAGCGCATGGGGGGTATTCTTCTTAAGAACGTCTACGCAGAGCTAGTAATTGATGGCGAGGTCGTCCAAGAGGAGTTTGGCGAGATCGGCTTTTCGGAGCGAGGTATCGAGGGAGCCGTGGCGCTTCGTTTGAGCCGCAATGCCGTAGACGCAATCATAGATGAGAAGAGTGTCGAGATAACGCTCGATATCAAACCTGCCCTTGACGAGCAGACTCTTCGTGATCGTATCGCGCGCGAGGTGGAGGAGATGCTCCCCCGCGAGACGTTTGCCGACCTTATTCGTAAGCTCGCACCTAAACCACTTGTGATACCTCTAGCCGAGAGCGTTGGAGTACACTCACACGCCTACATAACAAAGATCACCCAAGAGAACTTCGAGAAGCTCATCGAGACACTCAAATGCCTCACCCTACCCATAGATGATTACGCCCCCTTTGAGTACGCTATCATCACAGCTGGCGGAGTGAGCTGCGAGGATGTGAACCCGCTCACCATGGAGTCTCTCAAGGTTAAGGGGCTATACTTCGCAGGCGAGATCCTTGATCTTGATGCCGATACCGGTGGCTACAACCTTCAAATAGCATTCTCAACAGGAAAACTTGCGGGAATGACTAAAGGGTGCCTAGATAACTAATTATGAAAGAGGGGAAAAAAGCACAACAAGGCAAAATTTTTAGATCTCGTCTGATGAATAGAGTCAGACGAGGACTCAAACGCCTGCGCCACAGAAAAGGACACGGTGTGCACTCTCCATATATTTATAGTATTGTGAGGGAGGTCTTTATGACAAAATCCCACAATAAAACAGCTACCCCTCTGCGAGAAAGGCTCAAAAGCATTAACACCAAAGATCGTGTTAGCCACCAAATAGAGAACCTAGCTTCACACTGCGGATATACCGATTTTAGCGTTGATTCATTTCAAGATGGGTATCAACTCGTAATCTGCACAACGGCAATCACCACAGAGTCAACCCTCGATATTATTACTCATAGCGAGCAAAGCGGCACAACAGTTGTTGTTATGTCGCCATACTCATCGCGTGAAAGGGAGATCTTGACCGACAAGATAGTAGAGTCTCACCACTCGACAACTATCGACAAGCGAGAGTATTTAGTCATATTTAATAACCACTTACCAAAGCAACATTTCGAGCTATGAAAGTATATACTAAAGGAGGCGACAAAGGGACAACATCCCTTATTGGAGGTGCTCGTGTGAGCAAGAGTGATGTGCGTGTTGAGGCTTACGGCACAGTCGATGAGCTATCGGCTTTTATCGCCCTTTGGGGTGACTCGATGGGCGGCGACGCCTCTTTAGAGGAGTTTATCCATGACTCAAGACGTATAAACTCAATCCTTATGAGCGTAGGTGCGCAGCTAGCTGCCGACCCCGCAACACTCAAGAAGCTACCCCGCATAACCCCCGAGATGATCGCTAGCATCGAAGCACGCATTGACGAGCTACAAAGCCGACTCGAACCGCTCACCAACTTCACAATCCCTGGGGGCAACAACACTGTCTCGCTGAGCCATGTCTGCCGCACCGTGTGCCGTCGAGCCGAGAGATGTTCAATCGCAGCACAAGCACTACACCCCGTCCCCGACGAGGCATTAATATACCTCAATCGCCTCTCCGACTACTTTTATGTAGCGGGGCGCGCAATCAGCAAAACACTTAATGTAGAGGAGATTTTGTGGATCCCCTAATTTTTCAAAAAAAGCATTAAAAAAAGTTCCAAAATTAAGAATTGTTTATATCTTTGCAGACCGTAAGAATCTAAGAAACTATTTAAATTTTATATCGAAGTTATTTTAGAGCTATTTTGTATTAGTTTTTGCACCTCAAATGAGGCGAATAGTAGTTCTATTTAACGATTTTGAGGTGTGAAAAATGGTGCAAAAGAGACGAAAAGAACGAAAATATAAAACTTAAACAGTTTCTATGAGTATTAACGATAAATAATTCAAATTTTATGTACTGGACACTAGAACTTGCATCAAAACTAGAGGATGCACCATGGCCTGCAACAAAGGAGGAGTTGATTGATTATGCTGTAAGATCGGGAGCGCCTCTTGAGGTACTAGAGAATCTACAAGAGATCGAAGATGAGGGCGAGGTATATGAATCAGTAGAGGATATATGGCCAGACTATCCATCTAAAGATGACTTCTTCTTTAACGAAGAGGAGTATTAATCCTTAATAGAGGGTAAAAGAGTATGGGGTGCGCCTTTTGGCTAACACCCCATACTCTTTTTACAGCAATCCTGCCTTATAATATATAAGTATCTGCTCTATTATCTGATCCTCATTACTTGAACCATACTCGCTCTTAAGGTCTTGACCAAAGATACGCCCCACGCCCTGCCAGAACGAAGCAATAAAAGCTCCTCTAAATTCATGCAACACCTCGTAGGCGGTGTACTCGGTCTCTCGGTCAATAAGCCGAATAAGCACTCGCCCCTGGGTTCGTGTCATACTCTTGATTGTGGGGGTATATTCGTCTAATATTTCGCGATATATACCCTTAATATATTGACGTTGCTCCTTTTTTGTCGGTAGTGCCGCCAACTCCTCCTCCATGGCCGCCATCTTCTCCTTGGCAAGCATAGCGATAGGATAGACCTTTTTTACCGCCAATATAAGACGCCTATGTTTTTGCTTATCAAGACCCTTAGCAAAACAAAAAACAGGGTACATCTTATAGTGAATAATCGTATCTCCTCTCTCGACTTCAACAGTACGGTGCCAATACCTCTTAGGGCTTCGAGCCTTGCAGGGGCTTAAAACCACGATAAAGAGAAAAATGAGTAGTATTTGGTATTTCATACGTCGTAAAAAAACATTACCTTTGTGCTATTGCAAATATACATTAAAAATTAAAAGATTCAAATCATAATGGAACTAGAAAAAGGTTTATCAGCACAAAGTACAACTATCGTAACCACAAATAACACTGCGCTGGCTATGGGCTCAGGCGATATGGATGTCTTTGCAACACCCTCGATGATCGCCCTTATGGAGAACGCTGCGATGAAAGCTGTCGCTGAGGTGCTCCCTGAAGGCTCTACAACGGTAGGTATCGAGATGAACGCATCGCATATCAAAGCGTCGGGCTTAGGCGCCGAGATCACCGCTTCGGCAGTCGTTACAGAGGTGGATGGACGTAAGGTAACACTCAATGTGGGCGCTCGCGATGGCGAAGGTCTCATTGGCGAGGGTGTGCACGTTCGCTTTGTGGTAGATAGAGCTAAGTTTCTCTCTAAGGTTAAGAGCCTCTAGGAGTTTGAGAATCTGTTTAAGTTTTTCTGCTTAAAAATGCTATGCGCTATTTTGCTCTGATTTTGGATTTTTATATCGCATCTTTCTAGCGGGCTATTTGCAAGATAGCAAAATTCAAAAGCAAAGTGAAAGAGACTTAGCAACTTAAGTGAGAAAAACTTAAACAGATTCTGAGGTAACCAATATTTTTACTACCTTTGTGCGCACGGTTGACAGTACCCACTGTATGGTCAGCCTCGTGTGGTTATAAATCATATAGATATGTTTGAAAACTTAACAGATAAACTAGAACGCTCGTTTAAACTCCTCAAGGGTGAAGGACGAATTAGCGAGATTAATATTGCAGAGACCCTCAAAGAGATCCGCCGTGCACTCATTGATGCCGATGTTAACTACAAGGTAGCCAAGTCGTTTACCGACGAGGTAAAGCAAAAAGCGATGGGTTCAGATGTCCTCAAGGCTGTGAAGCCAGGACAGATGATTACCAAGATCGTACGCGACGAGTTGGCGGAGCTTATGGGAGGTACAACCTCCGATATTACGCTCGACGGCAACCCTGCGGTGATCCTTATCTCGGGACTTCAGGGTTCGGGTAAGACCACCTTCACAGGAAAGCTGGCGCTCATGCTCTCACAAAAGCGCAAACGCTCGGTTCTTGTTGTTGCGTGTGACGTCTACCGCCCTGCCGCTATCGACCAGCTTAAGGTTCTCGCCTCTCAAGTGGGTGTTGAAGTCTACTCGGAGGATGGTAATATGAACGCTGTACAAATAGCCCAGAACGCTATTGTACACGCCCGCTCAAAGGGTATCAACACCGTGATTGTCGATACCGCAGGACGCCTCGCCGTTGATGAGCAGATGATGATCGAGATCACAGCGCTCAAAGAGGCTGTTAAACCTTCGGAGACACTCTTCGTTGTTGACTCGATGACAGGACAGGATGCCGTAAATACAGCCAAGGAGTTCAACTCGCGCCTCGACTTCGATGGTGTAGTACTCACGAAACTTGATGGTGATACGCGTGGTGGTGCTGCCATCTCGATCCGTTCGGTTGTTAACAAACCGCTTAAATTCATCTCTAGCGGTGAGAAGATGGATGCCTTGCAGCCATTCCACCCCGAGCGTATGGCGGACAGAATCCTCGGCATGGGTGACGTGGTATCACTTGTTGAGCGTGCTCAGGAGCAGTACGACGAGGAGGAGGCACGCAAGCTCAAGAAGAAGATCTACAAGGATCAGTTCAACTTCAACGACTTCTTGTCTCAAATCTCGCAGGTCAAGAAGATGGGTAACCTCAAGGATTTGGCTGGCATGATCCCTGGCATGGGTAAGATGCTCAAAGATGTCGATATTCCAGACGACGCCTTCAAGCAGACAGAGGCCATTATCGGCTCGATGACCCCTTTGGAGCGCGAGAAACCCGAGGTTCTCAACGCTAAGCGCCGCGAGCGTATCGCCAAAGGTAGCGGTACAAGCCTTGCGGAGGTTAACAAACTCATCAAACAGTTTGACCAAACACGCAAGATGATGAAGATGGTAGCTGGTGGCGGCAAGATGAAGATGCCTAAGATGCCAAACATGCCATTTAGACGATAATTCCCCTCAACGATAAATAAAATGAATAAACACCGCTCAGGTTTTGTAAATATCATAGGTAACCCCAATGTAGGAAAGTCAACACTTATGAATGCCCTTGTGGGTGAGAGACTCTCAATCATCACCTCCAAGGCGCAGACTACGCGCCATAGAATTATGGGTATAGTCAATGGTGACGACTTTCAGATCGTCTACTCCGACACCCCAGGAATCCTAAAACCCAACTATCGACTTCAAGAGTCGATGATGCGTTTCGTGACTGGAGCGATCTCGGA
>JBCQVD010000086.1:0-8638 GCA_047173405.1 Rikenellaceae bacterium | reverse complement strand
TAAATCATCTGCGAGCGCTGGGGTTCAGGCTCCCTCCTTTGAAGCTCACTTCGAGCACGATGTAGAGGTAATTGTCTCGTCGAGGAACAGCAAGGACTTAGATGACGAGAATACGTATAATAACAGAATGTTCCCTATCTTCGGTGTTGGATATAAGTTTATGCGTGCCCCTAACTATAAATATCGCTATGGTGTGGGTTTAGAGGTTCTCTATGATGAAAGCTCTTGTGCTTTGATGTATGAGCAGTACTCGGCGCAGAGCAAGAGCTGGGAGAGTGTCGTGGAGCTGGCGCCTCTCAAGGATAGGGTCTCGATGGGCGTGTCGATCAATGGCGAGTTGGTGAAGCCCTACTACTCGGCATTTGCAAATATCGGATACGCGCTCTACCAACCAAATGAATTTGGGGCTATGATGTATCAAACTGTTGGTGTCAAGGCGCGTTTTATAGATAATATCTTTGGCTCCTTTGGTGTGAGAGCCGAGAACTTTAATAAGGCGATATTTCTATACTGGAGCTTAGGGTATACCTTAGGTTCATAATCTTTCAAAATACGATCTTTATTTGTTCGTTTAGATAAAAGATGTTATCTTTGTCTTTAGGCGGGGAGTTTTCCTGCTAGAAGATCCTATGCGATTATGAATAGAGTTGTTTTTTTGCTCCTTTGTGGGTTATCTATAATATCTGGTTGCTTTAGTGGATATGGTGCAACGTTATTTCAGGGGTCGAACTACGGGTTTCGATCTCACCAAGGTGTGTCGCAAAGGGACGCCTCTGGTGCAGGGTATTTTATTGAGCGCATAACCTCTATTGAAGGGCTGCCCCATAACGATGTGTTGTGTATGATTCAAGATTCACACGGTTTTGTGTGGATCGCGACCAACGGCGGACTCTGTCGCTACGATGGTCGTGATTTTGTGAATTATGGCATTGGCGATCGTGGGTTGACCTCTAATTTGATCCTTAGCGTTTGTGAGGACCTGCGTTCAAATATATGGATCGGAACAGCTAATAGAGGTCTCTTCTTATATTGTCGTGACGAGAATAGATTTATCCACTCATCGCAGATGTGCGATGATGATAGCGTCACCAAACTGGAGACCGTGAGATCTCTGTGCAATGGCGAGGAGGATGAGTTGTGGTTCTATTCGCGTGATAGCAGGTGTATCGTATGTTTGAAGGTTGATATAGAGTCAAAGAGAATCACCTCAACCATTAAACGTGAGATACCATCTCATCTAAGTCCATTTATATCGACCATCTATTACGCCAACGAAAACCTATATATCGGAACATCTTCGGGTCTTGTAGCGTACTCTGTTCGGGAGGATAAGTTTGTGGATGTTGAGGGTATTGCAAGTACGATAAACGATATTGAGCGACGTGGCGATAAGCTATATATAGCTAGTCAGGAGGGGTGTTTTAGCTATGACCCAGTCTCAGAGCAGAGCGTGAAGCATAAAAATTTGATAATATCGCGACGCATATGTTGGAGTGGCGATGACCTGTACCAAGTGACGCGCAGTGGGCTTTACAAATCAACATACGTAGAGGATAAACAACAATTTACTAACCCCGTAACCATTGATGAGTATAATCTGCTGGGTATATCCGAGCTTATTGATGTATCCACGGGAGGCGTGTGGGTTGGTTTTATAAAGGAGGCAATTAGAGCCTACCAGCCCAATAAGAGACCTTTCGATTTGATAAGTGGCATAGGTAATAACCATATCACCCCGATATTTGAGGATATGGACTCTAATTACTGGGTGGGTACGAACGGGGACGGGTACTATATTCTTGAGTCGCTCGATGGCGAGCAGCGCAACTATAACCAACGCGCTTATGCACAAAAGACAGTCGTTAACTCGATCGTCTACTCAGAGTATAACGCTCGGTATTATATCGCAGCCTCTAACGGTGTGCTTTGGCAAAAGAGCATAGATGATAAGCCGCAGCTGTCTATTCCCTATACAACAATTAGACAGATCCTTTGTGATGGGCACTACCTATGGCTGGCGTCCTATAACGATGGTTTTATACGTTATGATCTACGCAGTGGGCAGGAGGTGATATTCACCAACCAGAACTCCCAATTCAAGAGTAGCATTACGCGAAACGTGATATCGGATAGCGAAGGGAATATCTGGATCGCAACGTCGAAGGGTCTCTATATGATTGATGCGAAGGATAAAGATAGTGAGCTGCCAGAGATTATACCGATACTTCCAGAGCAGACCTCTTCGCACTATATTCTCCCACTCTGCCAGAGCCGCTCGGGAGATATTTGGTACGGCACGTTGGGCGCGGGGTTACACCGCGTATCGCGCGATGAATCGGGCTTTCACCTAGAGTCATATAATACGGACGACCTGCTATCCAACAACTCGATAAGTTTTATTGTGGAGGATAGTATGGGGCGTATGTGGATGTCGCACAATAATGAGTTGTCGATGGTCGATATGGATAATCATCGTCAGATTAGTTACGATATCAATAATGGTCTGCAAAATTATGGTTTCAATGATATCTCGGGCTGTGCCACGAGTGGCGGCGAGCTGTTTTTTGGTGGTGTTAGAGGTATAACACGCTTTAAGCCAGAGAGTATTCTTATCGACTCCCTTCAGGGTAAGATACGCCTTACGGATCTCAAGATATTTGGAAATAGCATCTTGCAACGTGGCGATATCACAACGATAACGCCCACAGCATTGGAGGCAGCGACAAAGATAGAGCTTAGTTACAATCAGAATAACTTCGCCTTCACATTCTCGAGTTTTAACTACTCATGCTCTAAGAAGCAGCGTTACCGCTATCGTCTCTTGGGTGTAGACCGCGAGTGGCGAGAGTCCGTGAGTAATGAGGCTGAGTATATGAATGTCGTGCATGGACGTTATACTTTCGTTGTGTGTACAGCCAATGGAGATGGTATCTGGAATCCCGAAGAGCTTAGTGTTGAGATTGTTATATCTCCACCGTTTTGGCTTACATGGTATGCGTATATTCTCTATGTGCTATTTATTGTCGCGGTACTGTCGTTTGCGGCGCTCTATTATAGGAGTCACCTAAATCGAAAAAATGCTATAAAATTAGCGCGCTTGGAGACAACAAAGGTGCAGGAGCTGCTCGATATGCGCACCCGCTTTGTTGCCAATGTATCCCACGAATTTAGAACACCTCTAACGCTTATACTCTCGCCGCTTCAGAGGCTGTTGCGCGACGAGGAGTTGATGGCAGACAGGCGCTGGCGTGAGCTATTGAGCAGCATGTCTTACAACGGGGAGGTGTTGATGCGCTTAGTCAGTGAGTTTCTGAGCTTTTCGAAGCAGGCGTCGAAGAGCCTTACGCTAAATCTAAAGCGCGAGGAGATCGGTGCGCTCATCGAGAGGTTGTCTTCGCATTTTATCTATATGGCAGAGGATAAAGGTATCGAGATGCTCTACACGCCACCTCAAGACCCTCTATTTATGTTGTGTGACGCAGAGCATATAGAACATATCATATACAACCTAATATCTAACGCGGTGAAACATACAGCGCGCGGAGGTCGAGTAGAGCTGTCGGTAGTGGATAGGGGGCAGTGTGTAGATATAATCGTTACAGATACAGGCGCTGGTATCCCTTTGGATGTGAGATCTCATATCTTTGACCGCTTCGTGACACGAGAGTCTGAGGCTTCGCGAGAGTCGTTGACGGGTATCGGTATAGGTCTATCGCTAACTAAGGACTTGGTGGTGCTTCATGGTGGCGAGATATCGTTCACAAGTGAGGTTGATAAGGGTACGACCTTTAAAGTGACGCTTCCTAAGCTAAGTATTGATGACGATGAGCTGCTAACGAATACGTCGAGCGCCGAAGAAATGGAGTGTGGCGAAGAAATCGGTGTGACAAAGGCTATTGCTACCAAGGAGCTACTCAACACCTCGATGCCAGAGAGTGATATGGAGCAAGGTAGTGAGGGGCGTCAAGTGGTTCTTATCGTCGATGATAATGAGCAGATGCTTAAGTTGTTGTACTCGATCTTTGAGGATGACTATAAACTCATCATATCACGTAATGGTGCCGAGGGGCTTAATATGGCGCAGATATACCTTCCCGACCTAATCATCTCGGATGTTATGATGCCTGTGATGGATGGCTTGGAACTTCTGGAGAGGATAAAGGGCGGTGAGCGTACCTCCCATATCCCTGTGGTTTTACTCTCTGCAAAGAGTTCGTTAGAGGATATCTCGAAGGGGTATAGCTGCCAGGCGGATGCCTATGCTACGAAGCCGTTTGATAACGGGCTACTTAAGGAGCAGGTGTCGTCTCTGATATCTAACCGCAGGGCGACACTTAACTACTATAAGCAGGAGTCTAAATCGCTGCTTAATATCGACGAGAGCCAGATATCGAGCGAATCGGATAGGTTGCTCATTAGGCGAATAACGCTCTTTGTCGAGGCAAATATTGGCGACTCCAACCTTAAGGTTCTGGATGTATGCAATGAGGTTGGAATGACTCAAGTGAGGCTCAATAAGAGGCTTAAGCAGCTTATCGGTGTCACTGCCAGCGGGCTTATTAAGAGCATCCGCCTAAAACGCGCTGCGGAACTTCTGCGCACGGGGCGTCATACCGTCGCTAGTGTCACCTACGATATGGGCTTTAACGACTTGCGCCATTTCCGCGATTCGTTTTGTAAGGAGTACGGTATGTTCCCTCAAGCCTATAAGATTAAATATAACTCTTCACCTTTAGAAAATGAGTCAGAGGAGTAAAAAACCACACAAATATTGATAAAAACCCGCACTAATAACCTCTCTACTCTTGGTACTTTTGTAGAGGTGTGGTAGCCTTATTAGTCTTACTTAACCAACTACTAAAACAAAAGATCAAACTATTATGCCAAACTTACTATTCGGGTTTATGCCATCTGGCTCAGAGTGGATAATTATAGTATTTGTAATATTATTGTTATTTGGAGGTGAAAAAAAACCAGAACTAATGCGAGGCTTAGGAAAGGGTGTTCGTAGCTTTAAGGATGGAATCAATGAAGCTAAAGAGGAGATTAATAAAGTTGATGATCAGACCTCTGCGATGATGATAAATCGACAACGAAGTAGAATACGTTACTCTGGGTGTTGATATGTCTAAGAAGGTGTTTTGGGACCATATAGATGACTTGCGCTATGTCATTATGCGTGTGTTTGTGGTGTGGATTGTGTTGACGGTCACCTATTTTCTCCTGATGCCATACATCTTCAATGAGGTAATACTCGCACCAACGCGTAACGATTTTATCTTTTATGAGTTGCTGCGCAGCATTGGGGAGAAGTTCTCTTTGGAGGGCGATTTTTTTGTTGAGGAGTTCAATGTTAAGTTGATAAATATATCCCTCGCAGCACCATTCTTTATCCATATATCCACATCTATTATCACCTCTACGGGTGACCCCTTTACCCTTGCTGTTGTTGCACTACCTCTATATATTCTCTACGAGGTGAGTCTATTTATGGTTAAGCGCAAAGAGGTGTCGTGACGTGGGCTAAATGAGCGAAATGTAAATTAAAAAATAATAAAATGAGAAGAGTATTAGCAGCAGTTGCACTGATATGTGCGGTGTTATTATCTAGTTGTGGAGACGGTTCGAAGTTTGTCGATCTGTTTCGAGGTGATGACCTAGAGGGTTTTAAAACCCTCGGAGGTGACGCAGAGTTTAAAATCATGAATGGAGCGCTCGTGGGTACGCTCAAGAGCGGTACACCCAATAGCTACCTAGCAACAGAGGCGGTGTATGGTGATTTCATCCTCGAATTTGATGTTTTGTCGCCCGTGGGTTTAAATGCAGGTGTTCAGCTTCGAAGCCTCAGTGATCCATCATACAAAAAGGGGCGTGTGCATGGTTACCAATGTAAGATAGATACGTCGGATCGCTCATGGAGTGGCGGGATCTATGACGAGGGACGTGATGGTTGGATGGTCTCACTTGCGGGAAATGAGGCGGCTCGTGAGGCTTTCAAAAAGGATGAGTGGAACCACTTTCGTATTGAGGCGTTGGGTCACAGCATAAGGGTTTGGGTCAATGGCGTATGTACAGCAAACCTTTACGACAACACCACAGCGGAGGGTTTTATAGCTTTTCAACTACCTACCCTTAGTCGAAACGTAAAGCATCTGGATGGTGAGAAGATACAGTGGAGTAATGTCCGTATTCAGACTGAGGGTGTTAAGCGCAGTCGTCTTAAGGGCGAGCTAGCGACAGTCGTAAATCGCATACCAAACATCCTCTCTCCAGATGAAGAGGAGCTTGGTTGGGAGCTGCTTTTTGATGGCGCGAGTCGCGAGTCGCTAGAGAAGAGCTGGCGAAATGATAATAAGAAGAGCTTCCCTTCTAAGGGCTGGAGTGTGAAAGATGGCGTTCTAGTGCTCTCGGCCTCGACAAGTAAGACCAAAGAGCCTTATGGAGATATCATAACCAAGAAGCAGTACTCGGCGTTTGAGTTTAGTGTTGAGTTTATGCTCTCACCAGGAGCTAATAGCGGTATTAAATACTTTGCCACAGAGTCGGAAAAGGATGGCGTAACATCATGCTTTGGTCTTGAGTACCAGCTGTTGGATGACCAGAAACACGCAGATGCAAAGCTATACACTGCGGTGCCTGATAGTCGTACCCTTGCAGGTCTTTATGATATGCGAGCACCTGATATCAAGAAGAAATTTATGGGTGTCAACACATGGAATAGAGCAGATATCAAGGTGACATCAGATGGAAAGGTGGAGCACTACCTCAATGGAATGAAGGTGCTGTCGTATGTGCGAGGCTCGGATGAGTATAATAAGATGATTGCCAATAGTAAGTTCAAGAGCGAGGAGTATAATCAAGGTAAATACCCATTTGGAATGGCTCCAAAAGGGCATATCCTGCTTCAGGATCATGGAAATAAGGTCTCTTTCAGGAGTATTAAGGTTCGCGAATTGTAGGGTTGTTTTCGTCCTCCCTCCTAAATTTCGAGGACTGTCTCCGACGGGCGGGGTGCTCACCGCGGAGCTATTCTTTTGTAGCGGTTTGGTTTAAGAACTGCGTTCTAAAATAAAAAGTGTTAGATAATTATCTCAAATAAATTTGGATAACTATCTAACACTTTTAATTTTATAAACACTGAAGTGTTTAAAACCAAACCGTAGTAACCGTTAACCGTTAAGTGTTGAATGTTAAATGTTGAGGAATTAGTCGCTTAACACTAATCACTAAACGCTAAACACGACCCCTCTCGTTGTACTAAGCGAAGATAATCGTTTTATTACCGTAGGGGAGTATCTTGTGAGCGACGTGTAGCTCTACGGCTTGTGAGAGTACGATCTTCTCAAGATCTTGTCCTTTATGCACGAGGCTCTCTACCGAATCGCGGTGTGAGATACGTGTGATGTTTTGCTCAATGATTGGTCCCGCATCAAGATCCGATGTCACGTAGTGGCTAGTTGCACCTATGAGCTTTACGCCACGCGCATGAGCTGCGTGGTAGGGCTTCGCTCCCACAAAGGCGGGAAGAAAGGAGTGGTGGATATTGATAATGTTGTTGGGAAATTCGGCGGTGAACTCGGGTGAGAGGATCTGCATATAGCGAGCGAGTACAACAAAGTCAATTTTGTGTTGGCGAAGAATCTCGATCGTCCTCTTCTCCTGCTCTGCCTTGGTATCTTTAGTGATTGGGATATGAAGGTAGGGGATCTCAAATCTCTTAGCTGCAATCTCCATATCGGGGTGGTTGCTGATGATGAGCGGTATCTCGACATCCCAATCCCCTGAAGTGTAGCGCGCTAGCAGGTCGTAGAGGCAGTGCGACATCTTAGAGACGAAGATCGCCATGCGAGGGGTCTCGTCGCTGAAATATAGGTTGAAGGTGATACCGTACTTTGTAGAGAAGAATCTATTTATTAGACCTTTGATATCTTCACGCGGAACAGTGAAGTTGGTTAAATCCCACTCAATACGCATAAAAAATATCTTCTCTTGGCGATCAACATACTGGTCGATATTTATGACATTACCACCATACTCCTTGATGAAGTGACTTGCTCCTGCGATGATACCCTCTCTATCGGGGCAGTGCATTAGGAGAATGGCTGTTGGTATTTTGGTATTTTGTTCCATTGACTTCTATATTTGGGTATAAATTTTGTGCAAAGATAGATATTTTTGAGTTTAAAATGGTAATGTGGCAAAGTTTTTATATTTATAACACATCAAAATATTAACTTTGTAGAGTTAAAGGAGATACTCAGAATGAAAATATCGCATATTTTACTCTCTATATTCTTGTTATTTGTTGCCTCAGTGGTGGCACAGCAGCGCAGCTTCACTATCGAGGGGCAGGTCTTGTCGCGCCAAAGCCGAGAGCCTATCCCTTTTGCTACGATTACGGTCGAAGGGCAGCCCTCCAAAGGGGCTATTGCTAACGGGGATGGTTACTTCAAACTCGAGTCGCTCACCCCTGGAATCTACTCCTTGGTGGCGAGTAGGGTGGGGTACGAGGGGGCTATCTCTGCGGATGTCGAGATCTCGGCAACAACACCGAGGGTCGAGATCATGATGGAACGATCGACCGTAAATAACCTCGAAGAGGTGGTTGTGAGACTACGACAACCCTAAGTTCGCATGG
>JBCQVD010000085.1:0-8702 GCA_047173405.1 Rikenellaceae bacterium | reverse complement strand
GCTGACCAACCATTGTCGATATATTGGGCTTAAAGAGTCCATTTCCTAGGATTAGCACAAATAGTCCAGCCATCATTAGCCCCACCGACAACTCTTTCGAGTGAAGAGCACTTGCACTTAAGAATAGTAAGAATTGCCCGACGGCCATAATCAACGCTCCGACGTATATGGAGCGGCGGTTACCCCAGAATTTATCAGATATATACCCGCCAATAAGAGGCGTGAGATAGACTAGTCCCGTATAGTTCCCATAAATTAGTGATGCCATCTCCTTATCAAAGAGTAGCGCCTGTGTCATGTAGAGTATAAACAGCGCGCGCATGCCGTAATAACTAAATCGCTCCCACATCTCGGTGGCAAAGAGTAGATATAGACCTTTAGGGTGTGTAGTATTCATGTAGTGTATTATCAAATATTTGAATTAACTCGTAGCTTGGAAACAAATATAGTCAAAAAAAATAAACACGAAGCACAAAGAGACCAAAAATGATCTCTTTAATGGGTGGTTACTCTCTAATGTGAGGGTTAAGGTTGTTAAATATTCTGAATAAAAGAATAAGTTATTAATCTTTTTGTCGTATATTTGTGGTTGAAATGTAATATAAGTAGTGTAAAACAATTATTGCCATATTTTTAAAAGCACTCTTGGAGTGATATTTTTCACAATTAAATCTCAATGTAGAACCACTATATTTTCAATTTAATAGCAAAAAATCTCATCTTCAATAGTACTCTTAAAAACACACCAATAATTATTTTACACTACTTAATTTAAATAGATTTATTTTATGGAGAAAAAAAAACGATGGTATATCCTAATGGCAATCATGGTTGCTATTAGTGTATTGGGCGTTCTTATGCCCGAGAGTCCCGACTTATGGGAGATGAGTGAGGGTGTCAAGGTGGCAGATGTTGCATGGATGATTACAGCAACGATTTTTGTACTAATGATGACCCCAGGACTATCATTCTTTTATGGCGGTATGGTTGGTCAGAAGAATGTGATCTCGACCGTGCTACAAAGCATTATCGCTATGGGTGTGGTCAGTGTTATTTGGGTAGTATTTGGTTTCTCGTTAGCTTTCGGTGACTCCATCGGAAGTTTTGTCGGTGACCCTCGAACATTCTTTATGTTCAATAATGTGGGAGCAAAGGTCGATAACTTCTTGGCACCAACGATTCCTCTTGCGCTATACGCTATCTTTCAGATGAAGTTCGCTATCATCACGCCATCTCTTATCACAGGATCATTTGCCGAGCGTGTTCGCTTCTCGGGATATTTGGTCTTTATGATCTTGTTCTGTATCTTCGTCTACTGCCCACTGGCTCACTGGACATGGCATCCTGATGGCTTCTTGCGTCAAATGGGTGTTATCGACTTCGCTGGAGGTATCGTTGTACACGCCTCGTCGGGTGTTGCAGCACTAGCTGGTGCGATCTTTCTTGGTCGTCGCAAGGATGCAAATAAGCCACATACACCAGCCAATATCGTACTAGTTATCTTGGGTGCATCGCTGCTATGGTTGGGATGGTTTGGTTTCAACGCAGGTTCGTCTCTAGCGGCAGATAGTATCGCCATCAAAGCGTTCCTTAACACCAATACAGCCTCAGCTACTGCGATGCTTGTGTGGATCTTCTTTGACTGCCTACGTGGTCGTAAGCCATCGGCTATGGGCGCTGCAATTGGAGCCGTTGTCGGAATGGTTGCTATCACCCCATCGGCAGGTTATGTAACGGTGGGCGAGAGTATCTTTATCGCATTCCTTACAACGATCGTTTGTAATACAGCTGTACACTGGAAGAATAAGACTCGCGTGGACGACGCCCTCGATGTATTCCCAACCCACGGTGTTGGAGGTATCTTCGGAACAGTTCTAACAGGTGTCTTTGTTGATGGACTGCTCGACGGAAATGTTAAGATGTTCTTTATCCATATCTTGGCTGTTGTGCTTGTCTGTGTCTACACATTTATCGTAACATACGGACTATACTGGATCACTAATAAGATGATTCCAATGCGTGTTTCGGAGAAGAGCGAGGCTCTAGGTCTCGACCTAAGCCAGCACGATGAGCAGTATGGCGGCTTCGTAAAGAGCGAAGAGCGAGAGTTGGCAGAGTACTCAAACGAGCTTTAAAGCCAGCTAATAGGAACTTTATAAGGTAGCTAACTTCAAAGGTTAGCTACTTTTTTTAGCTCCGCGGGGTGCTACCCGCGGAGCTAAACTTTGTATTGCATCTGTTAAGAAGTCTTTGTTCAAGCCTATTGGAGCGGCAGAGATGGATGATGAAGTTTACTTCAATCGTTCATCTCTGCCGCTCCACTTACGCAAACAAAAGTTTGCTATTAACAGCTGAAGTACAGCGATTTGTTCTTAGTTTAGAAATTACCAACTCTTAACTACTAACTAATAAAATAACTAACCCCTATAAACACACAAAGGGCGCCATTAGGCGCCCTTTGTATTAGTCCAATGTTGAGACTAAAACTACTTCTTCTCGTTGAAGAAATCTTTGATTTGGTCGTTAAGCACTACTCCTTCTTTGAACATGTAAGCGCCAGTCTTGTCCGACTTAACCATCTTGATACACTTAGTGTGTTGTTTTCCTGTACCCGTTTTGAGGGTCGCAACTACTTTCTTTGCCATAATTCGTTACTGCTATTTAATTTCGCGGTGTACTGTTACCCTCTTCAAGTATGGATTGTACTTCTTACGCTCCAAACGATCAGTGGTGTTCTTTTTGTTTTTTGTTGTGATGTAGCGAGACATTCCTGCCACTCCACTCTCTCTTTGCTCGGTGCACTCTAGGATCACCTGAACTCTGTTACCTTTTTTAGCCATTTTGCCTTAGTTTTTTAGTAGACCTTCTTTGGTGCTACGGCCTCACGTAGTGCTACGCTCAAACCCTTCTTGTTAATTGTTTTCATTCCGGCAGCTGTCACCTTAAGTGTGATCCAGCGACCCTCCTCCTCCGACCAGAAACGCTTAGTCTTTAAGTTAGGACTAAATGTGCGCTTGGTCTTGTGGTTAGAGTGAGAGACGTTGTTGCCCACCATAACCGCTTTACCTGTGATTTCGCAAACTTTCATTATACTTAATTTTTAATAATAAAGACACTATTTATGCCTTCGAGGCGCAAAGGTAGTGATTTATTTTGGCAATACCAACAGGTAGCGAGGCTTTTTTAGCTAAAATGAGGTGTTATATGTTGTTTTTTAGTAGAGTTATTGCATCATACGTTGCGCGACCGATGATTTGACCTCGATCGGTGCCACAATCTTTAATGATAGCGAAGCTTTTATCCTTGGTGACGACACCAAACCAAACTGTGCCTATGGGCTTCTCCTTGCTGCCTCCGCTAGGACCTGCGATGCCAGTGGTCGATATTGCGATATCGGAGTTTGTGCGACGTTGTATCCCCTCCGCCATCGCTATTGCAACCTCTTCGCTGACGGCTCCATATTGTTCGATGAGAGCTTTGTCAACCCCAAGGATCTTGGCTTTAGCTTCGTTGCTGTAGGCGACAACATCCGCTAAAAGGTAACTCGAAGCGCCTGCGAGGGCGGTGAATTTTGAGGCTATAGCACCTCCCGTGCAGCTCTCGGCGATAGATAGAGTGAGCGACTTTTCGATTAGGCGGTTGTGCACAACCTCTTCGAGTGAGGCATCTTGGTAGCCCACAACCCCCTCGGGGATGATAGTTTCAAGCTGTGTGAAGAGTTTTGCGATTAGCTCCTCGGCCTCCTTTTGTTCTACCTCATAGGCCGACAATCGAAGCCTTACGCGCCCAGGGCTTGGTAGATATGCTAGCTTAACGTTGGATGGTAGTGCATCCTCCCACTCCTCAATTTTGAGGGCTAGCTGTGACTCGGGAAGTCCCGCGGTAATCATCGTGCGATGGACTATCGAACGAAGGGTGTAACGCTCCTTAAGGCGGGGGAGCACCTGATCTTCGATTAGGTGTTTCATCTCGAATGGTACGCCAGGTAGCGAGATTAAAACCTTGTTGTCTTGGCAGTTAAACCACATACCTGGAGCTGTGCCGTGGGCGTTGAAGAGTACTTCGCAGCATGCAGGCACAAGAGATTGAGCTTGGTTGAGGACATTGTAGTTGAGACCTCTTGCCGAGACTAACTGTTCGACATGTTTTGCGACAATCTCGTTTTGCACTAATGGTGAGTTGAAGAGTTCGCTAAGAGTGTGTTTGGTGATATCATCCTTGGTGGGACCAAGACCACCTGTCATGATTACTACATCGTTATGCTCTAAGGCACTATTTATAGTATCTTTGATCTGGTCTCTGCCATCACCTATAGTGTAGCGGCTCCCTACTACGCAACCTATTGAGTTGAGTTGCTGAGAGATATATACTGCGTTGGTGTCGACAATCTGTCCGATGAGGATCTCGTCGCCAATAGTTATGATTGTTGTTTTCACGTTTATTTCTCTTTTTTGTTGTCACTACTTAGCTCGCGGCATATATCGCCAGCCACTGATGGTCCTTGGTATATAAGTCCCGAGTATAGTTGCACGAGGCTAGCCCCTGCTTCTAACATCTCCTTAGCGTCGCTTGCGCTAGAGATGCCTCCTACGCCAATGATGGGGTAGGCGCCACCCGAGCGTTGGTGTACTCGTTTGACGACCTCAAGCGCTCTTTTGCGTAGTAGCTTGCCTACGATGCGACCGCGCCCAATACGTTGAGCTGCTAGAGTGTCGATATCTAGCTCTTCGCGGCTATTTGTTCCCGAGACAGCAACGATACCGTCTAGGGGTGTTTCAATCATGAGGTCTGTTATCTGGTCGATGTGCTCGTCGCTTAGATCGGGTGATATCTTGATGAGTATTGGGCGGTAGTCGCTCTGCCCGCGGCGAAAATCAAATAGGGGCGTTATTATCGAGCGTACACGCTCCACCTCAAAGGCTGCGGCATCGCCCTCGATGCTATTTGCTGGTAGGCAGAGTGTGAAATAGTCGGTGTATTGGTAGAGGTTGCGAAAACATTTAAGGTATTCGCGAGGCGCTAACTCCTGAGCGACGAAGGAGTTGATCGAGATATTACACCCCACGACAACACCTTTTTTATGTGATCGAAGTGAGTTGATGCACTTTGCCCAACCGCGATTTTCGCCTCCAAGTCTCTCGATAATCGCATCTTTGCCAAGTCTAAAGATTCGAGGTTTAGGGTTTCCTTCCTGCTCTTGAGTGGTTATGGAACCCACCTCCACAAAGCCAAAACCTAGGGCGCCCATCTCCTCTATCACCTCGGCGTTATTGTCAAAACCAGCAGCTAAACCGATAGGATTCTGGAATTTAATTCCAAAAACTTCGCGCTCAAGCGATGGGTCTTGTGCGGCAAAGCACCTTTTGAGTGCTCTCTTGCCGAAAGGTATAGCCCCCACAAATCGTAACATCCATATCGCTAGTAGGCGCGCCTGTTCGATATTGAGACTAAATAGAAGCGGCTTGATAATTTTGTTATATATCATCACAAAAGATTCAATTACGCCACAAAGATATAAAACAATTCAAAGATATTTCTTTAATAGTAATTTTTTTGTATATCTTTGTGCCAACATTATTAAATTAATATATATTATGGCAAGTTTAAGAGTTTTAAAACTAGAGATTGATTACGCCCTAGAGGAGGTTGTTTTTGATTGTGATATGGCGATATGTTTTCAACCTACTAAGGGTGAGGAGATCTTCGCACTTATGCAGCAGGCGGTAGAGATCCGCAACGAGCTTTTTGTTAAGGCAAACAACCCTGCGGAGCCTAAGAATCGTTCGCTAGTACGTAAGCACTATGCAGCATTGCGCACAGAGATGGCGGAGCGTTTTGGCTCTATCTTCGAGAAGCTAAGTGCCATAAACGAGGCGTAAGTCTCTTCGTTATTGCAGACTAGGGGGCTTATAGCTCCCTTTTTTTACTAGGTAAATTATCAAACTTTGGAGATCAATATAAATAGTTTGCGCCCAGTGGTGGGTGAGGGTAAGCACCTCTTTATCGAGACGTATGGATGTCAGATGAACTCGTGTGATAGTGAGATTGTCGTCTCATTACTTCAGAAACATGGCTATGTCTATACTTCGAATATCGAGGAGGCGGATGTTGTTTTGATTAACACCTGTTCAATTCGCGATAATGCCGAGCAGCGTATCTGGGGTCGACTTCGTGAGATGCGTCACCTTAAGAGTAAGCGACCTGCACTTGTCGTTGGAATTTTGGGGTGCATGGCAGAGAGGCTTAAGGAGAAACTACTAGAGCCATCGACGGGAGTTGATATTGTGGCGGGTCCAGACTCTTATCGCGATATCGCGCAGCTGCTGAGGTCTGCCGAGGCGGGTGTTAGCAGCGTTAATGTGCAGCTGAGTGTCGAGGAGACCTACGCTGATATCTCACCTGTGAGGTTGGACAAAAATGGAGTTAGCGCCTTTGTAGCTATCATGAGAGGCTGTAATAACTTCTGTTCATACTGCGTTGTTCCATACACTCGTGGTCGTGAGCGTAGCCGTGACGCGCATAGTATAGTTGCGGAGGTGCGTTCGCTTTTTGAAAATGGCTATCGTGAAGTGACTCTGCTTGGGCAGAATGTTAATTCGTATAGCTTCGAGGGTATCGACTTTCCCGCTCTGATAGCTCTTGTTGCGGAGGTGTCACCTCTTATGCGTGTGCGCTTCGCTACGTCGCACCCTAAGGATATGAGCGATGATCTATTGCGAACAATGGCTGCGTACCCTAACGTATGTCGAGCTATTCACCTGCCTGCACAGTCGGGCGCTTCGACGATGCTTAAGCGCATGAACCGTGGTTACACTCGTGAGTGGTACCTAGGGCGCGTGGAGGCGATTAAGAGGTATCTGCCTAATGCGGCAATCACAACCGATATTATAGCTGGTTTCTCGGACGAGACGCTCGAAGAGCACAATGAGACACTGTCGCTGATGAGAAGCGTGGGGTATGCTTTCGCCTTTATGTTTAAGTACTCCGAAAGAGAGGGGACATACGCCTCGAAGCACCTTGCAGATAATATCTCTGAGGCAGAGAAGACGCGACGTTTGACGGAGATCATAAACCTCCAAAACGAGCTTTCGTTGGAGAGTAATAAATGTGATGTGGGGGTTACCTTCGAAGTCCTTGTTGAGGGTGAATCGAAGCGTAGCAGTGAGCAGATGTTTGGTCGCACATCACAAAACAAGGTGGTCGTCTTTGACCGCCACAACGCTAAAGTGGGTGACTACCTCACTGTGCGTGTAACATCATGCTCGTCGGCAACACTGCTGGGCGAGATCATAGATCCACAATAGGGTGGAGAGGAGAGTGTAGTCTCTCCTATATTAATAACGCGACGCAACTCAGAGGAGAAGAATAGAGGGGTGCGTCATAAAAACGCACTTAAATGACGTTTGAAGATTTAGATTTAGATTATGATGTCTTGGATGCCATCGCCGAGATGGGCTTTGAGACAATGACTCCCGTGCAGGAGCAGACGATACCAGTAATTTTAGAGGGTGCCGACCTTATTGGTTGCGCACAGACAGGAACTGGAAAGACTGCTGCCTACGCGCTACCACTACTTAGTATGTTGATGGATGCTCGTAACAGAGCAGATTACGACCCTACGCGCGTGAAGTCGATCATCATGGTGCCTACGCGCGAGCTAGCGATGCAGATTGATACTCAGCTGCAAGGGTTCTCTTACTACCTACCTATCTCAACCACTGTGGTATATGGAGGTGGCGATGGTAAGACATGGGACGTGCAGCGACGAGGCCTAAACTCGGGAGCAGACATTGTTGTGGCGACACCAGGTCGTCTCTTGGCTCACCTTGAGGGCGGTGTCGACCTGTCGGGCGTTGAGCACTTTATTCTCGATGAGGCTGATAGAATGTTGGATATGGGTTTCTTTGACGATATCATGAAGGTGATAAATAAGACCCCTGCATCGCGTCAAACGATACTCTTCTCGGCAACGCTACCACCGAAGATCCGCCAACTATCGAAGCAGATACTCAACTCTCCGCGCGAGATAAATATCGCGATTTCGAAGCCTAACGAATCGATTGAGCAGGGTATCTATGTGTGTCACGAGGCGCAGAAGATGGGTATCGTAAGCTCTATCTTTGATAACTTCTCGCCCGATGATAAGGCGATTATCTTCTCATCATCCAAACTCAAGGTTAAGGACTTAGCGTTTCAGTTTAAGCGTATGAAGCTCAACGTTGGAGCTATGCACTCCGACCTAGAGCAGAGCAAGCGCGAGGAGGTGATGCTAGCGTTTAAGAATGGACGTATCAATATCCTTGTAGCTACTGATATTGTTGCTCGCGGTATCGATATTGATGATATCGCTCTTGTAGTGAATTACGATGTGCCACACGACCCCGAGGATTATATTCACCGTATAGGTCGTACAGGTCGAGCAAGCGCTTCGGGACGCGCGATAACCTTTGTGAATGTTGCCGAGCAGGGTAAGTTCCACCGCATAGAGCAGTTTATCGAGCGATCGGTGAATCAGTTGCCTCTGCCCGCTGAGGTTGGTGAGGCGCCAGCGTATAACCCCTCGGCAGCACCTAAGCAGGGTCGTGGTAAAGGTCGTGGCGGTAATAAGCCATCCCCTAAAGGACGTAGCGGAGGTGCAAAGAAGGGTAGGGCAGCGGAGTCGTCAAGCGAGTCAAAGCCAGTTGCCTCATCTGAATCCTCTC
>JBCQVD010000084.1:0-8817 GCA_047173405.1 Rikenellaceae bacterium | reverse complement strand
TTAAACTCAAAAAGTTATTAGAAGGAACTTTGCTAATCATTTTCCCTGATTGCGAGTGCAAAGATAGCGCATTTTAATCCATATATCCAAATAATTTAAGAACTATTTTGCATTTATTTTTGATCTTTTTTAACCAACCACTGATTAACAGATACTTACACCAAGAACTTTTTTAACCCTTTCTGCATCTCGCTATATATATAATATAGGTATACTAAACTGAACAGAAATTGACTACAACAGCCCCTCTGGGAACGCTTGCGATTTTAGCATTATATCGCTACCATCGGGGGTGACAAGATATGCACCTTTCTGCTTTTGGGTGATGTGACCTATGATATCAATACACCCCAAACGCGCGATTTTCTCCTGATCGGCGAGCGGTACAGTGAACAAAAGTTCGTGATCTTCGCCACCATTAAGTGCCGCAACGACTGGATCGAGGTTCATCTCCCCCGCCAAAGCAGAGGTCTGTTTGGCAATCGGAATGCGCTCGAGGTAGATTCGCGCACCACACTCAGAGCTGCGACACACTTGCAAAAGGTCGCTGGCGAGACCATCACTAAGGTCAATCATAGATGTCGGCACAACACCCTCCTCCTCCATTGACTCGATAACACTGAGGCGCGCGTGTGGCTTAAGGTAGCTTTGAAGTAGATATTCGTACCCTTCAAACTGAGGCTGCAAATTAGTATCACCCCCAAGAACTCGCTTTTCGCGCTCAAGAAGATTCATGCCCATATACGCAGCCCCCAGATTTCCTGTGATACAGATCAGATCGTTGACCTGCGCACCGCCACGATACGACACACGCTCTCTCTTTGCGCGCCCGATAGCTGTAACCGAGATCACAAGACCCGTCATCGAGGCTCGCGTATCGCCACCTACTAGATCGACCCCTAACTCCTCGCACGCCAAACGAACACCCTCGTAGAGATCATCAATAGCCTCAAGCGGCAGTTTCGACGAGATACCGAGTGACAAGAGTATCTGCTCAGGGCGACCATTCATCGCTAGGATATCGTTCACACCCACCACAACCGTTTTATAGCCTAGGTGCTTCAATGGGAAATATGTTAGATCGAAGTCGACACCCTCCATGAGGGTATCAGTCGAACAGAGCATCACATCGTCGCCTTGGGTTTTAATTACCGCGGCATCATCACCAACACCTCGCAGTGTTGTATCACGACGCGTTGAAAATTGAGACGTGATTCTATCAATTAAACCAAACTCTCCTAGAGTCGCGATCTCTGTTCTTTTACTTTTAGTCATATCAAACTTCTTTATTTTCAATTATCACCCCCGTTTTAAGGAGTTATTTAGTCGACAAAATTACCCAAACTCTATGAGATTACAAAAAAAAGGGCTACTTTTGCAGCAAACTTAATAAAAAATTTCAGACAATGTTGAATATTGTACTTTTTGGCGCCCCAGGCTGTGGCAAGGGAACACAAGCTGCCAGACTAAAAGAGAAATATGGCGTTAACCACGTATCTACTGGTGACGTAATTCGCGGCGAGATAGCACGCGCAACAGAGCTAGGCAAGGAGATGGAGAGCTACACATCGACTGGACGCTTGGCTCCAGACGCAATCGTGATCTCGATGATCGAGAAGTATATCGCCGACCACAAAGAGGATAAGGGTAACATCTTCGATGGCTTCCCACGCACAACAGCTCAAGCTGAGGCTTTCGACGTGATGTTATCGGCAAACAACGACTCTGTAGATGTTATGATCTATATGGAGGTTGACGAGGAGGAGCTTGTTAAGCGCATCCTTCTTCGCGGCAAGGATTCAGGTCGTGCCGATGACGCATCAGAGGATGTGATCCGCAACCGAATCTCTGTATATAACCAACAGACTGCCGTAGTTGCTGACTACTACAACAAGCAAGGCAAGTACGCTGCAGTCAATGGTCTTGGAACCATGGACGAGGTGTTCGACCGTATCTGCGAGGCTATCGACAAGGTTATCGCATAGTTTAGTGTTTAGCTCGGCGGGGAGCACCCTTGGGTGTTCCCCGCCGAGTTAATTTTAGATGTTTCCTATTTTGGGTATGATCAAAAAAAAGCGAACTACTTTCGTAATTCGCTTTTCTGCCTTTTAGACCCAACTCACGTTGCTTCCTTTGTGACACCGCCAGGACTCAAACCTGGAACCTTCTGATCCGTAGTCAGATGCTCTATTCAATTAAGCTACGGTGCCTTCCTTATATTCAACCACCGCCTTTAGCGCTGATTGCGAGTGCAAATATAGGGCATTTATTTTTTGTGTGCAAATTTTTAAGCGTAAAAATTTACTTTATTTTCATGCCAAAAACAGGCATCTGTTATATACTCCTATATATCAACTACTTATTCGACTTTACTTCGCGCTCGGGGTTGTCCTTAACAAACTGCTCCCACGATGAACTGCCGCCTCGACGCATCTCCTTGCGACCTCCGCCTAGCCCTTTGACCTTATCACTTGTGAAGTGTCCACCTAGCGGTGAGCGGAGCGAGAAGTAGTGACACAGTGCCACCGCCATACCATCCGTGGCGTCGTAGCGCTCGGGCAGAGCGTTGAGTTTAAGGATCGTGATAACCATATTAGCAAGTTGCTCCTTGGTTGCCGAGCCTCGCCCCGTGATAGATTGCTTGATTCGCGTAGGGGCATACTCAAAGACATCCACCGAGTGGCTCAACGCCGCAGCCATCACCACACCCTGCGCGCGCCCTAGCTTGAGCATCGACTGCACATTCTCACCAAAAAAAGGCGCCTCGATAGCTACCTCGCGCGGCTCATACTCCTCGACTAAAGCAGATATACGGTCGAAGATATGTTTGAGTTTAAGGTACGGATCAGAGAGTTTGTGGAGATCGATGACGCCCAACACAACGCTGCGCAGCGACTTACCATCAACCTCCAAGATCCCATAACCCATAAAGTTAGTACCTGGGTCGACACCCATAATACGATACCTCGACTCAACTTCCGCCATCAAGTGAATTATTTTTGTTATTACCCAATCAACCCCGAGGACTGCCTTCGGCGAGCGGGGTGCTCCCCGCAGAGCTAAACTTTGCCTTTCGCATTAGAATTAAGTCTAAATTATAATATTTTGACACCTAAGTTATCTCTTCAAATAAATTTAAGAAACAACTTATGTGTCAAAATTTATTAACTGCTTTTAGCATTTAAACCCAATGCGAAATAGATAGTAACGCTTTAATATAAAAATATATCCTGGATAAAATCTTATCCAAAACTGATTATTTCGTTCCCTTAAGCTCCTCGACTTCGCGCTTCAAGTTGCGTATATCGCGCGCCATATCGGGTAGATCCTTCACAACGCTCACCATGCGGTGGAACTTGATACCTGGCAGTGCTGGGTAACCCATACGCACCTCACCGTCGGGGATATTCTTGGCGATACCGCTCTTAGAGCCGATCATACACTTGTCACCAATAATAACGTGGTCAACGATACCTACCTGACCGCCGATGTAGCAGTTAGCTCCCACCTTAGAGGTTCCTGCGATACCTGTCTGTGCCGAAGAGATAGTATTCTCGCCCACCTGCACGTTGTGACCTATCTGGATAAGGTTGTCGAGTTTCACACCGCGACGAAGAATTGTAGAGTCGGTCTTAGCTCTATCGATACACGTATTAGCACCTATCTCGACATAATCCTCGATAATTACATTTCCCAACTGAGGGATCTTCGTGAAGCTACCATCTGGATTTGGCGCAAAACCAAAGCCATCGGCTCCGATCACTGCACCTGCGTGGAGGATACAGTTCTCACCAACAACACACCCCTCATAGATCTTAACACCTGCGTAGAGGGTTGTACCCTTACCGATCTTAACACCATCGCCGATGTAACATTGTGGGTATATTTGACACCCCTCACCAATCGAGGCACCACCCTCGATAACGGCGAAATCGCCAACATAGCACGACTCATCCACTGTTGCAGACTCCGAGATCGAAGCCCTGTCGCTGATGCCGCTCTTCTTAGGGCGCGCTGCGCTATACATCTCAAGGAGTTTAAGAACGCACTCTCCAGCACTCTCAACCTTAATCATTGTCGCTGCAACGGGCGCTGAAGGCTCAAACGTTTTATCAACAAGGACGATTGACGCACCTGTGGTATATATAAACTGCTCGTATTTTGTATTTGTAAGGTATGTAAGCGAACCCGCCTTGCCATCCTCAATCGACGATACTGTCGACACTGTGGCACCTTTATCACCTACGATCTCACCACCAAGGAAGGCAGCTATCATCTCGGCTGTAAATTCCATCTTCATAATTATTCTGTTTTAGTTGATAAATATCTATTTAAATCGACACCCTCGGGCAGGTACTCCTCGACGCTGCGCCCAAAAGCGAGTAGTTCTCGAATCGCGCTCGACGAGATGTGCATCATCTCCGAGGGAGCAAAGAGCACCACCGTTTGAAGCCCCTCGAAGAGGCGACGGTTGTTGGCATCCAACATTCGCTCATACTCGAAATCGACCACGCCACGCACACCGCGGATAATGGCGCACGCTCCAAACTCCCGCGCTACATCCCCCGTCAACCCGCTATACGTGGTGGTCTCAACGCGCGGCTCGTCGGCATAAAGCTCCTCGATGAGTCGTCGGCGCTCGTCTACTGGCAGCAGCCCGCACTTCTGCACGTTGCTACCAACAGCAATAACCACACTGTCAAAGAGAGATAGTGTAGCGTCGACGATCTGCTCATGACCGCGAGTAAAGGGGTCAAACGACCCTGGGAATATAGCAATTCTGTTCATAAGTTACAAAACTACAAAAAATAATGAGTTATACTATATTTAATATAAAAAGAAGTTATCAACAAATGTTAACAACTTCTTTTCTATACGTTACACGCTGAATGTTCAATGTGTATAAACTCGTCCCTTTTGTGTTAATTGTTGTTCATAACTTATTCTGCTTTGAGTTGGATATTGTAATTTTTCGAACTCATCAACAGCGTTTTGAACATCAGTTAACAACATATCAGCCATATCACGCGACATTCCTTGCCGCACCACAACCCTCATAACTATCATATTATCAATATCTTTTGGCATTGTATAAGCGGGAACCATCCAGCCGCTCTGCTGCAATTTATCCTGCAAATCGTACAGAGTCCACTTCGCATCCTTGTCATACTCCTCATTCATGTGCCAAATAAAGAGTGGGTTATCAACAGTTTGTGCAAAATTAGTAAAACAAGACATCGCTCCGATCTTCTCGTGACAGTAGCGCGCAATCAACATACTCCCCTTCTGAATATCGCGGTAGCCCTCAAAACCGAGGCGGATAAAATTATAGTACTGCCCCAAGATCTGCGCCGCAGGACGCGAGAAGTTAAGCCCAACCTGCGTGATGCTTGCCCCCAGATAGTTCACACTAAACGACATCTCTTCGGGCAACAGAGTCTCATCGCGCCACACGATCCACCCCAGACCTGGATAGACAAGACCATACTTATGCCCCGACGTGGAGATTGAGTAGACCCACTTCAAGCGAAAATCCCAACGCTGCTCAGGGGCGATAAACGGCAGGATGAAACCTCCCGACGCGGCATCAACATGGATGGGGATATCGAAGCCCGTACGCTCGTTGTACTCTTCAAGGGCGCTATCAAGAGCCTCGATATCATCGTTAAGACCCGTCCACGTAACACCCACAATAGGGACAATGCAGATCGTATTCTCATCGCAAATCTTCAAAGCACTCTCGACATCAAGCGTCTGCGACTTCGCCGTAAGGGGGACCGTGCGAAGCTCGATCTGCCACAGCTGACAGAACTTCTCCCACACAACTTGAAAAGCCGTACTCATCACCAAGTTGGGTTTATCGTACGCCTTACCCTGCGCTATGCGACGCTTACGCCACCTGAGCCACGCCGCGACACCTCCCAGCATACACGCCTCCGAAGAGCCGATACCCACCGCACCGCACTTCCACTCACTCTTCTGCGGGGTGCTCCATAGATTGGCTATGATATTAATGCAGCGACCACACATAACGGCTACTCGCGGATACTCCGTCTCGTCGATATAGTTAATATCGATAGCCTCATTCATCAGACGCGTGGCGTGCTCGTCCATGTAGGTGGTTACGAAGGTCGCTAGGTTGAGCCTCGCTTGAGTCTGTGCGTAGGTCTCATTCTTGACCATCTGGTAGGCGATCTCGGGAGATGTCATACCCTCAGGGATACGATCCGTAGGTGCTGAGTTGAGCATCTGCGGCGACGCATATACCGCTGTCGATACGTTTGATTTTGATGATTTCATAATTACTAACTTATTTTAGATATTTTTGCTTTAAAAAATCAAAAACTTTGCCATTTATTTCGTATCTTCACTCAAATGAAACACCTCATAATATTTTGCACCATATTAATTAGCGCACTGCACGCTTGTCGCGCATCAACCATCGGCTTTGCATATTGGGATCTTGATGCTCTACACGACACCACGCCCTCGCTATTCCATAACGACTCCGACTACACCCCAAAGGGGCGGCTCAACTGGAGCAAGCAACGCTACGATGATAAGATCCAAGGCGTAGCCTCAATACTCGACTCACTCAAAATGCCTATTATAGCTATCGCGGGGGTTGAGAGCGAAGAGGTGGCGCGCGACATAGTACGCACAACGAGCCTCGGGTATAACTATATCCACCGCACACTACCATCCCTGGGAGGTCTCGATGTCGCTCTTCTCTACTTTGGTGATATACTATTTCCCGAGAGTGTGCGGGTTGTAGATGGTAAGCTACACATTACGGGTGAGCTACTCAACCACCCATGCGAGATATGGTTAATTCAAAATGGTGACGCTACGCAAGGGGTAACGATCGACCCCCGAAGCCAGAAACTCACGATTGTCGCAGGTAATATCTCTCACTTCAAGGGACAAAGCCTCAAACTCCGAGACCCTCTGCACGACCAAGAGAGGAGAGGCTACGGCAACGCATATTCGCAGATGGGGTGGTATCTCCGCCACCGCATATTGACATCACCCAATATAGACTACCACAACCACGGCATCTATATAAATCGCAGACTCCTCGACACGAACTACCAACCACTACCCACCTACGACAATAAAAACTACCGAGGAGGCATCAGCCGATACCTCCCCGTGTATATATATTTCGATATTGATAACTAGATCCCGACCACCGAAGTTGTCACAACCATAAAGGGAGCCTGCATCGTATCTCGACCATCGTTGAGCGCAGCGGAGCGGTCTAGCTGGCTCAACGTGACATATAGAGAACCATCCCACAGAGCCATACCATCGGGCCACGACTGACCATCAGGTAGTTTTGCTATGTCACAATACCCCTTGCGCGAGGTGACTCCCACGGTCTTATCCTCGACATTTGTTACGTAGACTCGCTCCAGAGAGTCCGCAACAATACCATCGCAGTATGGTTTTTTCGCGAAGTACTCAATATGATCCTCGAGGTTCTCGATAGAGTCGTCGTCAAAGAAGTTGAGCGCTATACGATAGAGCTTATGGCTATGCACAGCTCCATAGTAGAGCCACTTCGATTTAGGGTCAATAGCTATTGGATTGAGGTCGAAGCCCCCCTGCACCTCGGAGCATAGTGTTGGGTGAGACTCCAAAAGGCGCACCATATTACCTGTGACGAGGTCAACCATAATAATAGCAGGAGATGCCTCTTCGCCATCGCGCGCCATGGTCATATCGGCAATAAAGATACGACGTCGCTTCTCGTCGATGGCGAAATCCTGAAGAAAACTGTTTTTGCGCACCACAGAATCATCAATAAAAAAACTCTGTTGCAAGTTCTCCGCCACAAGGTCCCAGACATGGAACTTCTGCGCCTCCATATCAAGAATCCAGAGGCGGTGTTCGCCATCAACATTGATACCCAGCGCACCACGGATAATCGACTCCTCACCCAAAGCATACTCCTCGTCGGGAAAGGGGACAACATCACCCCCAGGCACTAAGAGTTCGAGGAGCTTGACCGAAGGCTTCAACAGTGGGTTTGTCGAGATAAAGATACGACCGTTGCGCGAGATGGCGATATTACCTGGCACGATTTTATCGCTCTGAAATATTGGCTCCGCGGTAGGGAGCTGAATCTGTGATGTTATCATAATTTGTAGATTTAAATTTATTCAAAACAAAACAACTTCTATGCCCTATTTTGCACAGAGCTACAAAAAAAAATACTACCTTTGCCACCTATGTACAAATTCTCAAAATATAAGGAGCAGTATAAGCTCAATCTACAACTAGCAATACCCATAATTCTCTCCCAACTAGGGCACGTCGTAGTACAGATCATCGACAACATAATGGTTGGACAGTATGGTGGTGACAACCCACTGCCACTGGCGGCGGTCTCTTTTGGAGGTAGCCTTTTTCTACCTCTTAGTGTCGCCTCGATGGGGCTTAGCTTTGGACTTACGCCTATCGTAGGTGAACTGTTCGCACAAAGACACAAAGGTCAAGCCGCGAAGTATCTCCAAAACGGTATCGTTCTATACCTCATAGTGGGACTCTTGATCTCGGCTCTGCAAATTGTAACACTTCCGCTGCTACACTTTTTAGGGCAACCACTCGAAGTTGTCGAAGCGGCAAAGCCATACTACATAACGCTCATACTAAGCATGTTGCCATTAATGTTCTTCAGCTGTTTCAAGCAGTATCTCGAAGGTATAGGCAACACGAAGATCGCTATGTGGTGCGTACTTATGAGCAACGTAATTAATATTGGTCTCAACTGGCTACTCATCGGCGGCAACTGCGGAGCACCCGAGCTTGGAG
>JBCQVD010000083.1:0-9435 GCA_047173405.1 Rikenellaceae bacterium | reverse complement strand
GAGCAAAGTACTCAATAGAGGGCAGATATGACGACGGTAATATTGTCATTCTATAATTTATATTGGTTAGCAGTTAACACTTAACGCTTAACACTTAACGCTTAACACTTAACACTTAACACTTAACACTTAACTATTCTGGTCGCGGTCGATTAGTTCCAACAACTTCTCGATCGCCTGCTCTTGAGGGATATTGCGCTCTACGATTTCGCGACCTCGGTATAGGGTTATTCGTCCTGGCGCGGCACCGACATAACCATAGTCGGCATCTGCCATCTCGCCTGGTCCATTTACGATACACCCCATAACGCCAATTTTGAGGTGAGTAAGGTGCGATGTTTGAGCCTTAATTTGGGCGAGTGTCTGCTCGATATCAAAGAGCGTACGTCCACAACTAGGACACGCGATATACTCTGTTTGGGACTGTCTCACACGCGCCGCTTGCAGAATCAGAAGCTCTATTCGCGAACGCTCAGCGTCGCTCAGCGCTGGGGCATCGACAATAATACCATCGGCGAGACCATCCAAGAAGAGCACACCCAGATCAGCTGCCGCTCTCACACCCACATCAACCATATCATCACCCTCATAGTGCGCCTTTACCGCCACAGCTCTATCGTCGCCAAGGTTAAGTATCGCGGCACGTAACTCTGCTGTCGGGTTCTCGCTCACAGCCTCTACGGCCGTAAAATCAGAAGTTAACTCACTATGAATCACAGGCGTTACAACCTTCGAGCGACGGCAATACTCCGTAGCATGATAGGCCTCGGGGTGGTTCACCTCGAACTCACCTCTTCGACGACTAAAGTGGTCGACCAATAACTTCGCCACTGGCACCTCGTTCTCGGGCGCTTCGGTAAGCGAGACCCTAATAGTATCGCCTATGCCATCGGCAAGCAGTGCTCCGATACCCACGGCGCTCTTGACGCGCCCCTCGATCTCGTTACCCGCCTCCGTAACACCAAGGTGCACGGGATAGCTCATACCCTCACGCTCCATCTCTAAACAGAGAAGGCGGTAGGCGTACAACATAACGCGCGTATTGCTTGACTTCATCGAGACGACAACATCCTTGAAATCGACCCTTTGGCATACACTCAAGAACTCCATTGCCGAGGCGACCATCCCCTCGGGGGTATCGCCATAACGGTCAAAGATACGCTTTGCCAGAGAGCCATGGTTAACACCTACCCTCAACGCCACACCTCGCTCACGACACTGCTCGATGAGCGCCTCGAGAGCACCTCCTTCGAGAGGATAGTTACCAGGATTGATACGTACCTTATCGACATAGTTAGCCGCGATAGTCGCCACAGAGGGGGTGAAGTGAATATCAGCGACAATAGCCGCACGCGAACCTTTAGCCCTCACCTGCTCGACGATATTTTTAAGATTTTCGCCCTCCGCCTTGCCCTGTGCTGTAAGGCGAACGATTGGCGCCCCCGCAGACTCAATCCTTAGAATCTGCTCTACCGAAGATGGAGTATCAATGGTATGCGTATTTGTCATCGACTGAACCAAGATAGGTTCGTCAGCTCCAACTGCATACCCGCCAATCTCTACACGATGGCTTACGCGACGTCTATATTTTGTTATATCCATAGCCTTAGAAACTATTTAGGGGGAGTTCTATTATCTCCCCTTAGGTTTATCTCAATGGAATCACCCGACCACTGGTCGACATGGTGCACTCGGTGATAGACCACATCACCTCGGTTTTCGACCGTTATAGTCAACTCAAAAGGTGGTGTTTGGCTTATATCTTTTTGCTGAGGCAAAGTATGTGGAACAATATACAATATCACCCTTATCCTCTGAGCGTCCTGCGCGTCGAGGGTTATTCGACGAGGTAACAACACCGCAGGTGGCACCTCTTCGCCTTCGTTGCCCTGCTCTGCGATGATATCCTCCCGAGAGACAACATACAGCTGTTCATCTGTCGCATCGTACCCACCACACATCAGAACCATGTTATATCGCCACACTGACTCAAAGCTACAATCTACATCTATCCTATACATCGTTTACTTACACATCGCTTAAGCGAAGAATTTACGTTGAAAAAGGAGGATATAGACCACCGCTATTGATATGTATGTATCAGCGAGGTTGAATATAGCCCCAAAGAAATAGTTGTTATAGTCGACCAGAAACGACAAAAAGCTAGGCACATTATTCCACTGAAAGAGAGGAAAATAGAACATATCAACTACGCGCCCCATCATAAATGGAGCATAGCTACCTCCAAAGCCACCTACTGTCATCGAAGTTGACTCGGCAAAGATAAGCCCATAAAAAGCGCTATCAATTATATTACCTAGCGCACCCGCGACAACCAACACCAAGGCTATTATAACACCCTTAGGAGCCTTTTTGACAATGAGGTTATTGATATAGAAGAGGATCGCCACAACCATACACACACGAAAACAGCTCAGGATTATCTTACCCCAATCAACACCCCCCGACGAGGCGATGTGCATACCAAAGGCAGCGCCATTATTCTCTACAAAACGGAGTTGAAACCATGGTTCAAAGACCATTATCGACTCTCCGATTGTCATGTTTGTCTTAATCCATATCTTAAGAAGTTGGTCGAGTAGAATTAGCACTACAACCAAAATCGCTATATATCGTCGCTTCATCATATACAATAACATTTGACAACAAAGGTAGTAAAATAGATGAAACAATCAAACTATTCCATGCCTCTTAATCGAACTTCGCAAACTCCTTCCAACTCTCTTTTAATCTGCTCGACATCGGTAACATGCTCCACTTGACCCGTATGGTAGGGGTAGAACACCCGTGGGCGCAGACTCTTTATCGCGCTCACGGCTTGATCTTCGGTCATTGTGTAGGGTTGGTTAACGGGCAGCATCACAATATCCAGACCCTGAAGAGCCAACATCTCTGGTGTTGGTTCCGTGTCACCAGCGACATATATACGGTTCCCACCTATCGTGAAGATAAAGCCACAATCCTCCCTGCTTGCGGGGTGAAACTGAAGTTTCGAAGGTGATGTATTGTAAGCCGCCACCCCCTCTACTCTCAAGCCATTGATGGGCGAGAGCTGTGAGCCGTGAGCCACCATAAGGACTTCACGCGCGAGAATCTCGGCAGAACTTTTGCAACATATTATCTGTGTCGATGGCTCCATCAAAGCCTCAACCGCCTGCACATCGAGGTGATCCGAGTGTGAGTGTGTAATAGCTATAATATCCGCCTTGGGTAGCTCCGCATAGGGAGCAAACATCATTACTGGATCTACATATATGATGTAGTCATCCGTAGAGATGGCTAGCGACGCATGGTTAAAAAAAATAATATCAAAACAGCATCCGTCTTGAGCTGTAAATGTGTCACGCTTAAAATCAAAGCGACCACCTGTAAGTTTTATAAATTTAGACATGTCAAAAAATATTATTCTGATAAACCTCTATTTGTAAGAAACTGTTAACAGTTTCTTACAAATATAATACAAATTTAAGTTTTTTTGCTACCTTTGCCAATATATTTTACAGCAAGAGCTATATTAATAACGCTATTGTAACCGTTAGCATAACGAACTAAAAAAAGATAAACTAAAAAAGATAAACTAAAAAACACTTTAAAATTATGCGTAAATTAATCTATTCCTTAATTCTATGCTCAACCCTTGCTTTGAGCTCTTGCTTCGAAAGTAACAGCTACGATGACGGAGGCTACACTGATGTTTACAATGGACTTGTTTTGATCCAATCAGCGGTTGTCACCAACGGATGTACTGTGGATGGAGTCTCTGTTGCTACACGTCTAGCAATCTTGCTTCGCGAGATGGAGAATGTAGGCTTAGAGTTTACCGTTGGTGGAGGTCTTGAACTTGCTGGCGTTGCTCAAGATGGTTACTCTGCAATCGGAACATATACCCTTTCAGAGAGTACAGTCAACAAAAAAGAGCTTCTCTTTGGTGACAACGACGACTCTACAATCGTTCTTAATGCGGATGGTACGTATAGCATCACCTATGGAACTGTCAACGAAGGCTACTACACATGTGGTTACCTAGACAGTATCTACCGCTACGGTACATATACCATCAACACTAACGGCAAGAGTTTCTGGGAGTCTTCATCTAGCAACCCTTGGACTGTTACCCACGGTGACTCTACAATGAAGTATAGCATGATCTACGACGACACCTCAATCTACATCACTGTCAATGACCAAAACTATAGCGACGACGATAGATTTACAATCAATGTATACAACCAAGACAACCTCGGTACGTTTGGTTTCAAGGCAACAAATTTCCGCGGTGGCATCACCTCATACACAACCAATGCTGACTGGGAGTGCGAGGGTACATTTAAGTTTGGTAATGTAACAAGTGCCGCTGGTCTTACCGTAAGCAACACCATGGCTTATAGCACTACATACGACCTAACAGGTAGTGGACTAACACTTTACAACTACTACTCTGTGTACACAACTCCAGACAAGCTAGTATATCGTCCAACATCAATGTACCTAACACCTGCTTCTGGAACTGAGAAGATCACAAATGAGCAAAAAGAGGATGTGTACACAACACGTACATTCTCAACCATCGGTTTTGTTGTTGCATACGATGGTTACTCTTACACTGCGACATATACATACTAACTGCAAATCGGTACAATTCTTGCGTCGTGAGAGGTATATAATTTAAACATCTCACAACTATGGAAAAGTATCAATGCACAGTATGTCAACACATCTATGATCCCCAAGCAGGAGATCCAGAGAACGGAATCAAGGCAAATACACCCTTCGAGGAGCTTCCCGAGGGGTGGATATGCCCTATTTGCGGAGAGTCAAAGATGGCGTTCGAACCTCTACCCAAAGAGCAATAATCAAACACTAGGAAAATAATGAAGAGACTATCCCTACTACTTTTTGCACTTCTTACACAGCTATCTGTAATGGCACAATTTGAAGTTAAACCTCTGCCATACGACTATAAAGCACTCGCACCACTGATCTCGGAGGAGACAATGAAGTTCCACCACGGTCAACACTATGCGGGATATATCGCACGCCTCAATCAGATCACTGGAGGTACACCCTACGCACAGATGACCCTGGAGGATGCGATGCTTAATGCAGATGGCGAGATGTTTAACAACGCCGCACAAGCATGGAACCATGAGTTCTACTTCGCACAGCTCTCGAAGAGTCCACAAACAGCCCCTACGGGCAAACTAGCTGAGGCTATAAATGCTAAATTTGGATCACTAAACCAGTTCAAAGATCTCTTTAATGGCGCTGCCGTTACCCTCTTTGGATCGGGATGGGTATGGCTCGTGAGCGACGACGCTGGAGCACTCTCAATCGTCTCGGAGCCAAACGCTGGCAACCCGCTAGTGAATGGACTTAAGCCACTGCTCGCCTTTGATGTGTGGGAGCACGCCTACTATATCGACCATCGTAACAACCGCACCGAAGCGATTTCGAAGTTGTGGGAGGTTATCGACTGGAAGGTGATAGATAGCAGGTACTAAGAAACTGTACGAAATGACGTTTAGTGTTTAGCGTTAAATGTTAAGAAACTTGTCACTAAACACTTCGATTGTTGAGCAAACGCTAATAAAAGTTTAGCTCTGCAGGGAGCATCCCGCCGCTGTCCGCGCAGGAGAATCCTTGGCAAAACAGATGCAATACAAATATAGCACGGATTTTGAGATGATAACTCTTAAAATCCGTGCTATGACTTTTCAGAGATACCTACCCCACTTAGCGCTCATTGGCGCCAATCTTATCTGGGCCTTCGCCTACCCGCTCTATAGCCTTGTGATGCCTCGACACATCAATGCCGAGGCGATGCTCTGCGCCACGCTAATATGCACAGCAATACTATCGCTGATACCTCTGCTATGGAAGAAAGGCGAAAAAGTCCATCGACGCGATATCGCACCTCTTGTCGGAGCGGCTATACTTATAGCCATAATTCGCAAGGGCATGCTTCTGCTAGGTGTATCTATGACTTCACCCATCGACGCCTCTATTATCTCCACCATATCACCTATCGTAGTACTAATAATATCGGTGGTGATCGGTATTGATAGCTTTAATAGCCGCAAGATTATTGGTCTTCTGGCAGGCACCGTAGGAGCTGTGGGCGTAATACTTACAGGCGTATCACCCTCACACGCAGGGTCAAGCATGATGGGTAATATCCTCGTCTTGATATGCGCATTTATCACAGCCATATATATCGTATGGTTTAAATCACTCCTCAAGCGCTACGAACCACTCACCATCCTAAGGTGGACATTCTGCATAGCGGCAATACTCTACACCCCTTTTGGTATAGAGCCTCTACTCAAGAGCGACCTCTCGGGGCTAGAACCACTGCACCTCGCAGCTCTGCTCTACGCCATCATTATGCCTACATATATACCCAACCTCCTGCAAAACTATGCGCTTCAGTACGTTCAACCCACAATAAGTAGCATATACACCTACCTTAGACCCCTCGTCGCAGGCGCTATAACAATCTATATGGGACTTGACACGCCCCAGTTCGACACCATCATCTACGCACTGCTCATATTCTTTGGCGTCGGGGTCGTTATCATCTCATACAATAAAACCCGTTGAATGTTTAGTGTTAAATGTTAAGAAACTAAACACTCAACATTAAACACTTAACACTTAACACTTAACGCTATTACTCTCATCTGTTAATAGCAAACTTTAGTTTGCGTAAGTGAAGTGGTAGAGGTGGGTGATGAAGTTTACATCGATTGCTCATCTCTGCCGCTTCAATAGACTTTGAATAAAGACTACTTAACAGATGCAATATAAAGAATAGCTCCGCGGGGAGCACCCCGCAGAGCCGAAGGCAGTCCTCGGAAATACAAATAGTAAATGGGAGCTTGCTCCCCGCCCGTCGGCGTGAGACAGTAAGAGAGAATACAAAAAAAATAGGAAAAACGACAAAAAAATTATATCTTTACCCAAACCGCTAAAACTTCAAGGTTATGGTAGAGACAATTCAAGTTATTATAGAGAACGACTCTAGTTGTTGTGAGATTGTCGCTGGGAGCAAGCTCTCCGACATTGCACAAAGCAGAGGTATTAAACTTTCACACCCCATCCTAGCTGCATATGTCAACAACCGCATACGTGAGCTTAACTACAAATTATACTCCGCAGCAACCATTCGCTTCGTTGACCTCAGTTGCTTTAGTGGCATGAGGGTCTATCAGCGTACGCTGTGGCTTATACTTCAATATGTCGTTGAGAAGTTATACCCCAACGGGCACCTTAAGATCAGCCACTCGATGGGCGTTAACGGCTTCTACTGCGAGGTAAATGGCAAGGAGAATTTTTCGTCAATCGAGATAGAGCGGTTGCGTCTACATATCCAAAAGACGATCGAGGAGGATCGACCCATCGTGCGCAAGAAACTACCCACCGACAAGGTGGCGCAGATATACCAAGAGAAGGGCTACTTCAATAGGCTGCAACTACTTAGAACGCGACCTCGACTATACTCCGAGATCTACACGCTTGACTCTACGGTAGGTTACTTCTACGGATCTCTCGCCACATCGACAGGGAGCATCTCGTGTTTCGATATTAAAAGCTACTACCGAGGCTTTTATCTTGCTCTACCACAGCGTGATAACCCCGCATGTACGAGTGTGTCACCCCACCAAGAGAAGATGTTCGAGATCTTCAACGAGTACAAACATTGGGGCGATATTATCGGTGTCTCGACAATTGGCTCGCTCAACGCCAAGGTTATCGCAGGCGAGAGCAGCTCGCTAATCAAAATAGCGGAGGCTCTACATGAGAAGAAGATCATATCTCTTGCCGATAAGATCTCGCAAGCTAACAAAGAGAGAGGCACACATATAGTACTGCTCTCGGGACCATCCTCTAGCGGTAAGACATCGACATCGAAACGCCTTGATATCCAACTTCAAGTCAATGGCTACCAGCCGATGATTATCTCTCTGGATGACTATTTTGTCGATCGTGAGTACACCCCCAAAGATGAGAATGGGGAGTATGACTTCGAAGCACTGGAGGCTGTCGACGTCCCGCTATTCAACACCCACCTCAACGCGCTGCTCGCAGGCGAGGAGGTTGAGATTCCGCGCTATAACTTCATCACTGGCGGACGCGAATATTGCGGCAATAGGCTTCGCTTAAACGATAAATCAATAATTATCATCGAGGGCATCCATGGTCTCAACCCATCACTAACACCCTCGATCAAAGAGAGTGAGATCTTTAGGGTCTACGTATCGTGCTTCACAACAATGGCGATGGATAACACCTCGCGCATCGCCACTTCCGACAATAGACTGCTGAGGCGACTCACGCGCGACTTCATGACGCGCGGCAACAACGGGCTCTCGACCCTCGAGAGGTGGGAGAGCGTGCGCAGAGGCGAGGAGAAGCATATCTTCCCCTATCAGGAGAATGCCGATGTGATGTTCAACTCATCGCTGTTCTACGAGATTCCCGTAATCAAACACTTCGTAGAGCCTATACTTCACACTATCCCCGACACCTCAATACACTTCGAGGAGGCTAGGCGCCTAATTAAGTTCCTCGATAACTTCATACCTATCGACCACAACGAGATCCCCCCAACATCACTGCTCAGAGAGTTTATTGGAGGGAGTAGTTTTAAGTATTAATGTTTAATGTTTAGTGTTAAGTGTTAAGCGGTTAGTTTATTAACATTCAACGGTTTTTCGGTTCAAACACTTAAGTGTTTGATAAATTTAAGAGGGATAGTTGGTTACTCAAATTTATTTGAAATAATCAACTATCCCTCTTAAATATTATAGCTTTAGGTATAATCCGAAAACCGCTACAAAAGAAAGGCTCCGCGGGGAGCACCCCGCCCGTCGGAGACAGTCCTCGAGTATGAAGAAATACAACTGCCCTGCGCGGGCAGCGGCGGGGTGCTCCCCGCAGAGCTAATATTCTATTACACTTGTTGAATGTTAAGTGTTTAGCGTTTAGTGGCTAGCTCCTTAACATTTAACACTAAACATTAAACACTAAGCGCACTAACAGCTCTACTCTAGTGTATAGATTCTTATCCAGTCGACTTTAAAAATCTGGTTTTCGGTCTCCTGAAGCTCCTCATCCGTAGGGGATAGCGATGGTTCCATTGCGGCGCGCCATCCTTGATCCTCCATATTGATTATCACATCAAGCTCCTTATACAGCCCTCTCATTGAGGGGTATGCAGCATCTGTTGTGTGGTTCTTAGGGTCGATGATATCTAGCCCCGTCACTGTGCGCACCTTCACGCCATCGACATAATATTCGAGGTGCAGCGGATCGCGCCAGTAGACTCCCACGCGATGGAAACCCTCGCGCCATATTGTCCCCTTGCCATCCTTATGCCACGTCCCAGGGTCTTGGGGTTGGTAGTCGGTAAAC
>JBCQVD010000004.1:0-40849 GCA_047173405.1 Rikenellaceae bacterium | reverse complement strand
GACCAGGTTGTGTGATAGGGTAGGTGTAACCTAGATGGCGGTGTGTAAGTACAGGGTTTACTTGGTTTGTTGTGTATGGACCAAATAGCTCCTTGCTGTGGTAGACAGTTGTTGAGTGGAACTCGCCAGTACCGCCCTCGGCTACCATTAGTAGGTAAGTGTCGCCAACCTTGTAGATGTGTGGTCCCTCAGTCCAACGGGCGTTTGTAGCGTGACCGAAGGTGAGCTGTACTCTCTCGCCGATCATCTTACCTGTCTTGACGTCAACCTCCTGCATCCATACGCCAGCCTTGCCATACCATTTGTCTACTTTGGGGTTTAGGTTTCCGTTACCAGCGTAGTAGCATCTGCCATCCTCCCAGTATAGTGATGGGTCGATACCTGGAGCATCCTTTAACCAGATCGGATCCGACCACTCGCCAGCAGGGTCTTTGGCTGTAACAATGAAGTTACCTCCAGCACCGATAGCTGTACAAATAACATAGAATAGCCCCTCGTGGTAGCGAATTGTTGGGGCGAACATACCGCCACTATCTGGTAGACCATCCTTGAAAGGGGTCTGCTCGGGGCGCGAGATAGCATAACCTGCAAGCTCCCAGTTTACGAGGTCTTTACTCTTGTGAACGGGGAGTCCGGGGAACCACTCGAAGGTCGAGTTTACGAGGTAGTACGTATCTCCTACGCGAGTGATTGATGGGTCGGGGTGGAATCCACTAAGGATTGGATTCTTAAATGTTGTTGGTGCTTGAGCTAGTAGCGATGCACTAGCCATCACTGCTGCCATAAATGTTAAAAAGATCTTTTTCATATTTAAGTTTTAGGATTATTTCATCACTGTGATAACGCTATAGTCGCTAAAGCGACCATCTTTGGTTGTTGCCCATATCTTGACGTTGCCACGTCCTGTAGGTGTTACGACGCCGTTTTTGTCAACCGTTGCAATAGCTTCGTTCTCTGATTTGAAGACGATGTCACTGCCTTGATATTTAGGGTTTACGATCGAAGCTGTGAGGTTGATCTTCTCGCGGTTATTGCTCTGGGCGGTGTCGGGTTTAGCCTCAACGACCTGAATCTTATCGCCACCCTCGATCTTACCTTTGTAGTATCCGCAGCCAAGTGTCGCGATCCACATCTCGCCAGGGTTATGTATATCGAACATCATATCCTCGATCATTTGGGGTATGACGATATTCTTATTCGCCTTACTCCAACTTTTACCTCTGTCGCGTGAGAGGTAGACACCTGGGTTGAGTGCAAGGTGGCGTACAGTCACCGCTACGAGATCTCTGTCGTATGGCGAGACGTCAACATGCTCTGCGCCCTCATAACCAAATGTCTGCTTCCACTTTTTGCCGTAGTCGTCGCTATACCAAACACCATTACCTTTGCCGCGGTACCCAGTTGTGATGTAGAGACGTCCCGAGTGGTCAAAGGTCATATTGAGGACGAACTTTATCTCACTTGGAGTGTTGACCTTCTCCCAACTCTCACCGCGATTAGATGAGTAGAATAATCCACCCTCTGTTGGGCTTGGTGAGTCGAGGTTCGCCGCTGAAGCAGCTGCAAATAGTGACTTGCGGCTCTTGTCACGAGGATCAAATGCAATGTCGTTGATACGCACAAGGTCGGGTAGTCCGCTATTTGATTGAGCAAACGTCTTACCACCATCCTCGCTCTTGAAGAATCCTCCATCGCGCGCCTTTGATTTATCCGAGATCTTCGTGATGCCAAGATACATATATTGAGGGTCTATGGGGTCTATCACAAGTGACTGTGTGTAGAAGTCATCATTCCATTTATTTGTTGCAGGTGTAGCTACGCCATGCTGCTTCCATGTGTGACCATTATCATCGCTGCGGAAGATATACTGCTTGCCCGCTTGACGTCCAGAAGTTGCATACACAACATTAGCATCGTATGGGTCATACGCGATACTATGAACTGTCTCGGGAGCTGTCTTGATAAACTTAAGCGCTATGCGCCCTTGAGGATCATCATAAACTGGAATCCATGCGCGGTGCTCTCCAGCGCCAAATATCTCTGAGTTAAGGCGTCTATCCTGCGAGAGGCAGTGTGCTGGCATATCGCTATTGCCTCGTCCGATGATTGCGCCCGAAGGGGTGTAATCCTCGTCTACTTGATGCCAAGTCTTACCATGGTCAGTACTTAGAGATGTAGTGTGGTCGGAGATTATCATCACACTACCATCAACACCTACCGCCAAACCTCGGATTGTTCGTGTCGCGTAGTTCTTGCCCCAGCGCGTGTGTGGAGACTCATGCCCTAGAACCATATTCTGTTCGTAAGGGTTTCCTCTCTCGTCCCAGTATGCTTTGTCAGCCTCCCATGACTCGGTGTAGAGGCGAGCCGTTGATGTCCAACTCTTACCATTGTCGGTTGTAGCCCACAAGCGACCTGGAGGGAAGGTGCTCTTCTCCTCTTGAGGGTCTGCGATACCAACATACACAGCCCCCTCGCGTGAAGGATCCGCTGCAATTAGAACGCTGCGCTGAAGTGTAGCCTTAGGTATTACGGGGTACTTCTGGCGTGCCTCTTTAGGTGTGATATCGAACCATTTAGCAATACAGTCAAAATAGAAGGTTTGCGCACCACCGCTAAGGCGATTTACGTCAAGCGCCATATTGCCGTTGATCTTCTGCCAGCTCTTACCCTCGTCGCTCGACATGTAGACGCCTCCGTTATAGGTGATACTCTTACCTGATGGCTGGTACTGCACCTGATCTATCGCGTAGAGAGTAAACTTACCGCTCTTAGCATTGTAGTAGAAATCCATATCGAGGATTATGTTGTTGTCAATCTGCTTTGAGCTGAGCTTCCAACTTTTACCCCCATCAATAGATTTGTAGACTCCATAGTTAGAGGCTGCAAAGAGAATTTTCGAGTCCTCGGGATGGATTATAATGCGTCCAATCTGTACTTTTTCGGGAAGTCCTTTGTTTACAATATTCCAACTTTTACCTGCGTTGGTTGTCTTCCACAACATACCCATATTAAGGGCATCCTTACCTCTTGCGGTCTTTATATTTATATAGTGGAAGCACGATAACCAAGGCTGTCCACGCACATGCTTACCTCCTGCCACATACCAAGTGTCGTCATCTTTAGGATCGATAGCTATAGCTGCAACCTTAGAGATCCAGTTTTGGCTCTCCGTGCCATCACTTTTAGCATTGTACCATGGGCAGTTGAGCACACGCTCCCAGTTCTTGCCGCCGTTGTCTGAACGCCATAGCTCGGTAGCTGCGATTGAGAGTACGAGGTTTTCATTTTTAGATGAATAACAATAGTCTCTCACTCTGTTGAATGAGCCTGTACCGTCGTAGTCGGTGATGCCATACCATGATGTTCCGTTATCTTCGGATTGGTAAAGGTTCCACATATCGGGACCAAGAAAGACTTTGCCTTTAATGGTGGGGTGGTAGCGAAGGATGGTCGACATTCCTGCATTACCAGGAGATACCTGACTCCACACGATGGAGTTGTCGGACTCCATACGTTTAGTGCGATACTTCTCCCAGCTTTGGGCTTTTGCAGAGCATAAAATAGACGATGCTGCAATTGCGCATAAGATAGGGCGTTTAACCGCGACACTTAAGTTTAATTTCATTTTTAATTAGGTTTGGTTCAGAACCCAAAGATATTAAAAATAGGGATAACTACCAAATAAATCTTAAGGGGGGACTTTAATTTTATCAAACTAAAGCCCCCTCTCAAGGTTGTATAATATAAATTGTTTTATTATTTCATAACTGTAACCTCGCAGTAATCGGCGTATCGTCCATCGTCGGTTATTGCCCAAATTTTGACGTTACCTCTACCCGTAGGTTCAACAACTCCGCTAGAGTTCACCTTTGCGATCTTGTCGTTCTCTGATCTCCAAACAATCTTCTTGCCTGAGTGTTTTGGGTTTACGATAGTTGCCGAGAGGTTGATCTTTTCGCGACTCTCACACTTGATCCAATTATCCTTAATATCAATAACTTGAATCTGCTCGCCGCCCTTGATCTTGCCTTTGTAGTATCCACAACCGAGGGTCGCGCACCACAACTCACCTGCGTTTAGGTGGTCAAACTTAAGATCCTCGATAAGGTGAGGGATGATGACATTCTTGTTGCTCTTGCTCCATGTCTTACCCCTATCAAGCGAAAGGTAAATGCCTGGGTTCTTAACAAGGTGGCGTACACTAATGGCTATAACGTTGCGGTCAAATGGCGAAATTTCGATATGCTCGGCTCCTTCATATTCAAATATTTGTTTCCAGTTTTTACCAAAGTCGTCACTATACCAAGCGCCATTGCCCTTCGCACGATAACCTGTTGTGATGTATAGACGTCCCGAGTGGTCGAAATTCATCTTTAGAACAAACTTAATCTCGCTAGGTAGTTTGACCTTGCTCCAACTCTCGCCTCTGTTCGATGAGAAGAATAGCCCACCTTCGGTTGGGGTTGGTGAGTCTACATTTGCTGCCGTGGCGGCGATAAATAGCGACTTCATGCTCTTATCTCGAGGGTCGAGTTTAATATCGCTAATGCGTGCAAACTCAGGCAGCCCTTTGTTTGATTGTATGAAAGTTTTACCTCCATCTACGCTTCTGAAGAATCCACCGTCGTTGGCGCGCTTCTTGTCGGCAATCTTTGTCACACCAAGGTACATATATTGCGAATTTATCGGGTCGATAGTGAGTGCATTGGTGTAGAAATCATCGCCCCATGAATCTTTGGCGGGTGTCGCGACGCCATGTCTCTCCCATGTGTGACCAGCATCCTCGCTGCGGAATATATATTGCTTGCCCGCTTGACGGCTAGAGGTCAAATATGCAATCTTTGGATTGTAGGGGTCGAACGCAAAGCTCTTAACGGACTCTGGTGCGCTCTTGATAAATTTGAGTGCTATACGCCCCTTAGGGTCGTCATAAGTTGGAATCCATGCTCTGTGCTCTCCAGCGCCTAGAAGAGTTGTTTCGAGGCGTTTATCCTGAGCCACAACGTGTCCTGGCATATCGCTGTTGCCGTGCCCTACAACAGCCCCTGATGGGGTGTAGTCCTCATCTACTTGGTGCCACGATTTACCATAATCTGTACTAACGGATGTCGTGTGGTCCGAGACCATCATGATGCTTCCATCAACACCAACCGACATGCCACGTATGGTACGTGTGGCGTAGTTTTTACCCCAGCGAGAGTGTGGCGACTCATGCCCTAGAGTCATATTTTGGTGCCATGGTTGACCACGCTCCTCCCAATACTCTTTGTCTGCCTCCCATGATTCGGTGAAGAGACGAGCTGTCGAAGTCCATGTTTTACCATTATCAGTTGTTGCCCACAAGCGTCCTGGAGGGAATGCGTTCTTCTCACCTTGAGGATCTCCAACACCAACATATAGCGCACCCTCGCGAGATGGATCTACTGCGATATTAACAAGACGTTGAAGTGTTGCTTTGGGGATCACGGGGTATTTTTTGCGAGCCTCTTGAGGTGTTACCCCGAACCACTTAGCGAGAACATCAAAGTAGTAGGGTTGTACGCCACCACTTAAGCGATTGACATCAAGGTACATATTACCGTTGATTCTCTGCCAACTTTGACCCTCGTCGCTCGAAGTAAAGACTCCGCCGCTGCAAGTTATGGTGTTGCCCGAGGGTTGATAATCAACCTGATCTATGGCGTATAGTACCAATTTATTGGTCTTAGGGTCGTAGTATCTGTCAAAGTCGAGTATTATGTTGTTGTCGATATCCTGAGAGCAAAGTTCCCAGCTCTCGCCACCATTTGTGCTCTTGTAGATGCCATAATTAGACGCTGCAAACATAAGGTTCGAGTTGTCGGGGTGGATGATAATTCCACAAACTTGAGCCTTCTCATGTAGCCCTTTATTTGCTAATTTCCAGCTCTTGCCACCATTTGTTGTCTTCCAGAGCTTTCCCATATTCTCAGCATCACGACCATGGGCGGTTGCTTGAGTGGCGTACCTTAAGTGCGAGAGCCATAACTGACCACGCACATTACCCCCACCTGCGACATACCAAGTTTTGGTATCGTTAGGGTCAATCGCGACTGTTGAAACTTTCTGTATCCAGTAAAAGGTCTCTCCACCCTCTGCGTTGACTCTGTACCAAGGGCAGTGCAATACCTTCTCCCAATTATTTGCTCCATCATCACTACGGTAAAGCTCAGATGATGAGAGTGCAAGGGCGAAATTTTCATCTTTAGCAGAGAAGCACATGTCGCGAAGTCGGCAGAATGTACCATTACCATCATCGTCGGCTATTCCATCCCACGATGCTCCATTGTCATGCGAGAGGTACATGTTCCACATGTCGGGGCAGAGAAGAACTTTCTTCGGGATAGTGGGGTGGTAGCGCAGCATTGAGGCGTAACCTCCCGTGCCAGGTGAGACTTGATCCCACGAGATAGCGTCACCAGACTCTACGCGCTGGGTGCGATACTTATCCCAGTTTTGGGATAAGGCACCAGTAAGTGGCAGTGTCAGCGCAAGGCTTAACATTGCCGTTTTTAGGTTAAAATTCATTTTGGTATTTAGGGTTAGGTTTAGTAGCCCTAAATTTAATACAAAATAACGAGATAACCAAATTATAATAAGTAGATTCTTAGAAACTGTTTAAATTTTGTATCGAAGTTATTTTATAGCTATTTTGTATTAGTTTTTGCACCTCAAATGAGGCGAATAGTGGTTCTATTTAACGATTTTGAGGTGTAAAAAATGGTGCAAAAGAGATAAAAAGAACGAAAATATAAAACTTAAACAGTTTCTTAATCTATCTCGCATTGACAACACTCAATACCTACACGTTTGAGTAGATTCAGACCATCTTCACAGTGGTAAGCATCGCAGAATACAACACGCTTAATTCCCGCTTGGATAATTAGTTTTGAGCACTCTATACATGGAGAGGTTGTGATGTATAGTGTTGCGCCATCGCAGTTATTGGCACTCTTCGCCACTTTGGTGATTGCGTTAGCCTCGGCATGTAGTACGTAGGGTTTAGTCTTACCATTCTCATCTTCGCATAGATTCTCAAATCCAGAGGGCGTGCCGTTGTATCCATCCGAAATAATCATCTTATCTTTGACTATAAGAGCACCTACTTGTCGGCGAACGCAGTAGGAGTTCTCTGCCCAGATGCGCGCCATGCGAAGGTATCGAGAGTCGAGAAGTCGCTGTTTTTGTTCGTAGTAACCCATTTCTTTATTTCATATAATAATGGGACATCGTAAAGAAAGATGCCCCATTGATTTATAGATTATTGATTTTTACCGTGGCACGCTTTATATTTCTTACCACTACCGCAAGGACATGGGTCGTTACGACCGACTCTCTTGTCGGCTTTTATCGGCATTGTGACACCTTTGTCGGCTGCCCCTGCCTGAGCTGCTGCTTGAGCGCGAGCCTGCTGCATCTTTTCGGCATCAACTTGAGCGCTGCTGTTCTGTGCTGTTGCCGCTAAGTGTTGGCTACGTGCTTGTTGAGCCATTCTTTTAAGCTGCTGCTCGCGGGCTTCGGCCGCCTTAGCTGCCTCGGCTGCTGCACGCTCGTCGCGTACGGGGATAAATGCTTTGTTAAGGATCGCCAGTACATCGCGATTAACCTTAGTGATCATCTTTGAGAAGAGTTCAAAAGACTCAAACTTATAGATGAGAAGAGGGTCTTTCTGCTCGTATGTCGCATTCTGAACACTGTGGCGCAGATCATCCATCTCGCGCAGGTGCTCTCTCCATGCGTCATCTATTGTGGTGAACATAACCACCTTAGAGAAGCTCTTAAAGATCTCACCACCATCGCTATCCTTGCACCTTTGTAGGTTTACAGGGACATTGAATCCGAGGTGACCATCAGTGATTGGGAATATGATATTTGAGTCCATATCCTCTGCTCTATCTTCGTAAACGCGGCTCATGATAGGACGTACAATATCCGAAATAGTCTTAGCTCGGCGCTCGCTGGTAGAGCGAATATCGTTGATGATATGCTCTGTGAGTGTATGTGAATCAGCCTTTTGGTAGGTTGCTTCGTCCATGGTGAACTCCACTGCGATCTCGCTTATTAGCTCTAGCTTGAAGTCCTCATATATTGAACCCTCATAGCTTTGAACATACGCTTCGGCATAGTCGCAGATGATATTGTTGAGGTCGATCTCGACCCTCTCACCGTATAGTGCATTACGACGACGCTTATAGATAACCTCACGCTGAGAATTCATAACATCGTCATACTCAAGCAGACGCTTACGTGTTCCGAAGTTATTCTCTTCGACCCTCTTTTGTGCCCTCTCGATAGTCTTGGTCATTAGGCTAGATTGTATAACCTCACCCTCTTCGAGACCCATCTTATCCATCACCGAAGCTATACGTCCCGATCCAAATAGACGCATTAGATCATCCTCCAATGATACAAAGAATTGTGAAGAACCAGGGTCTCCCTGACGTCCTGCACGACCACGTAGCTGGCGGTCAACGCGGCGGCTATCGTGACGCTCGGTACCAATAATAGCGAGACCTCCAGCTGCTTTGACATCCGATTGAAGCTTAATATCGGTACCACGACCTGCCATATTTGTCGCGATCGTTACTTGTCCCGAATATCCCGCCTCTGAGACTATCTGAGCCTCTAGTTGGTGCTGTTTTGCGTTGAGGACATTGTGCTTGATCTTACGTAGGGTAAGCATACGGCTAAGAAGCTCAGAGATCTCTACCGAAGTGGTACCTACAAGTACTGGACGCCCCTCGTTTACAAGCTTTACAATCTCTTCGATTACAGCGTTATACTTCTCTCTCTTCGTTTTGTAGATTAGATCCTCCTTATCCTTTCTTAGGATAGGGCGGTTGGTTGGTATAGTAACCACATCTAGTTTGTAGATGCTCCAGAACTCTGAAGCCTCAGTCTCAGCAGTACCCGTCATACCTCCGAGCTTGTGGTACATACGGAAGTAGTTTTGAAGTGTTACCGTCGCGAATGTCTGTGTTGCAGCCTCTACCTTTACGCTCTCCTTAGCCTCGATTGCTTGGTGTAGACCATCCGAGTAGCGACGACCATCCATGATACGTCCCGTCTGCTCATCGACGATCATTACCTTGTTGTTCATCACCACGTACTCAACATCCTTCTCAAACATTGCGTATGCCTTAAGGAGCTGATTAGTCGTGTGTACGCGCTCACTCTTAAGAGAGTAGTCCTTGATTAGCTCGTCTTTCTTCTCTGCTTTCTCTTCGTCGGTGAGATTGCTCTTCTCTAGCTCTGCGATCTCAGAACCAATATCTGGAAGCACGAAGAATCCATCCTCGTTGAAGTATTTAGATAGCTCTTCGTGACCTTTGTCAGTAAGCTCTATTGAGTTAATCTTCTCATCAATAACGAAGTATAGATCGTCGGTGATCTCGTGCATGCGTTGGTTGTTATCCTGCATGTGGGTATTCTCGGTCTTCTGCATGAGCGACTTAATACCAGTCTCCGAGAGGTACTTAATCGTTGGCTTATATTTAGGTAGACCCTTGTGTGCACGGTATAGTTTTACTCCTCCCTGCTCGTTATCTTCGGTCGATATAAGTTGCTTAGCCTCTGCAAGAAGAGCTGTAACCATATTCTTTTGTAGGTTGTACAACTTCTCGATGGCTGGACGATACTGCTCAAAGAGTTGATCGTCACCACGAGGTACAGGTCCCGATATGATAAGAGGTGTACGGGCGTCATCAATAAGTACCGAGTCAACCTCATCGACAATGGCGAAGTGGTGCTTGCGCTGTACGAGATCTTCTGTGGCTGTTGCCATATTGTCGCGAAGGTAGTCAAAGCCATACTCGTTGTTTGTGCCAAAGGTGATGTCGGCATGGTATGCTTGACGCCTCTCGGCTGAGTTTGGTTTGTGTCGGTCGATACAGTCTACGGTAAGACCATGGAACTGATACATAGGACCCATCCACTCGGAGTCACGCTTTGCGAGGTAGTCATTCACCGTCACGAGGTGTACACCCTTGCCCGCTAGTGCATTCAAGAACACAGGGAGTGTTCCAACGAGCGTTTTACCCTCACCTGTTGCCATCTCAGCGATTCGACCCTTGTGAAGAACAACACCACCGAAGAGCTGAACATCGTAGTGTATCATCTCCCATTTAATGTCGTTGCCTCCTGCTAGCCAGTGTGTTGCGTATGTCGCCTCGTCGCCTTCGATAGTGACAAAATCCTTTGTTGCTGCAAGGTCGCGGTCAAAGCTATTAGCCTTAACTGTTACGGTGTCGTACTCCGTGAAACGGCGCGCTGTATCCTTCATTATGGCGAATGCCTCGGGGAGGATTTCGTCCAATTTAACCTCTATCTTAGTATCTATCAGAGCTGTCGTGTCGTCAATCTCTTTAGAGATCGTCTCTTTTTGCTCAAGAGTGATATCGTGTTGCTCTAGTTTTGCTTTAAGTTCGATGATGAGTGACTCTTGTGGTGCTATATCGTCGGCAATAGCTTTGCGAAGAGCGGCGCTACGCGAGCGCAGTTCATCGTTTGAGAGTGCCGCAATAGAGGGGTATATCGCCTTGATTTTGTCTACGTAAGGCTCAATCTCTTTACGGTCTTTGTCGGCTTTAGAGCCAAACATAAGTTTGATAATACTTGCTAAAATATCCATTATTTAAAGTTTTCTGTTTCTATTTTTGGAATGACGTACAAAGATAAAAATTTAATGCCAAAATACGAACTCTACAGTAAATATTTTTCAATATATGAAAATAATAGAAAAAAATATATATCTTTGCAGCGCATTTCTGGTTTTTCGAAGAGGTGTATGTGGAAAGATTTGACTGATTGCAACCACAATAAAAAAGCGCTAAAACAGCCCAACACGCTATTGAGCACCCTTTTTATTTTCAAGCAGCCAATATTTTTCCCTTGTTGTACGTTTAATTTTACAAAAGTATAAAACATGGGATTTTTATTTACATCGGAGTCTGTCTCAGAGGGGCATCCCGATAAGGTATCTGATCAGATTTCAGATGCTATCTTAGATGAATTTTTACGTCATGACCCTACATCCAAAGTAGCATGCGAAACTTTATGTACCACAGGACTCGTTGTCGTGTCGGGGGAGGTTCGCTCAGAAGCGTATGTTGATGTGCAGAGTGTTGCTCGCGGAGTAATCAATAAGATCGGTTATAACCGTAGCGAATACCAGTTCGATGGTAATTCGTGCGGTATACTCTCGGCTATTCACGAGCAGTCGGCCGATATAAATCAAGGCGTTGTGCGCGAAGAGGAGCAGGAACAAGGAGCAGGAGATCAAGGTATTATGTTCGGTTACGCATCAAATGAAACGCGCGAGCTTATGCCTGCGACATTGATGTTATCGCACGTTATTCTTAAGGAGCTTGCCGCAATTCGCCGCGAGGGTGAGGTTATGACATACCTTCGTCCCGACTCTAAGAGTCAAGTGACTATTGAGTATGGTGATGACCGCCAAGCTCAGCGTGTTCACACAATTGTGGTCTCTACGCAGCACGATGAGTTTATCCTTCCAAGTGATGGAGTTAGCGAGGCGGAGGCTGAGAAGCAGATGCAGCAGCGCATAAAGGATGACGTTAAGAGGATCTTGATTCCTCGTGTTAAGAGCCGCCTAGAGCGCGCTGGTGATAAGCTTTCAGAGCTTATCGGCGAGGAGTATATCTTGCACGTTAATCCAACGGGTAAGTTCGTTATTGGAGGTCCTCACGGTGATACAGGTCTTACAGGACGTAAGATTATTGTCGACACCTACGGCGGTCGTGGAGCGCATGGTGGAGGTGCTTTCTCGGGTAAGGACTCATCTAAGGTGGACCGTTCGGCTGCCTATGCTGCGCGCTACATTGCCAAAAATATGGTCGCTGCGGGTGTTGCTGATGAGTTGCTTGTGCAGTTGAGTTACGCTATCGGTGTTGCGGAGCCACTCTCTGTCTATGTGTCGACCTATGGAAGCAACAAACTATCGTGCAGCGACGGTGAGATCGCCGAGCGTATAAGCAAGTTGTTTGACCTTCGTCCAGCGGCTATCGTTAAGCGCTTTGGTCTTAATAATCCGATCTTCGAGGCTACAGCTTCTTATGGACACTTCGGTAATCGTCCTTACACTAAGATGGTTAAGGTGTGGAGAGATGGTGTTGCTGTGGAGCAGGAGGTTGAGTTCTTTGGCTGGGAGAAACTCGATGCTGTGGAGCAAATTAAGAGTGAGTTTACAATAGCTTAGAGCTTAAGAAACTGAAATTCTGAGACCTTGATATGATAATATGGTCAAGGAGATTGATATCAAAGAGTGCTGCGGCACTCTTTATTTTTTGTGTTAGCTCGATATCCTCTTTGCTTGGTTGCACAGATCCTGATGGGTGATTGTGGATCATGATTATCTGTGTTGCGAGAAGCTCTAGCGCACGTTTAATCACTAGACGATGGTCTACGATGGTTGCGGTGATACCTCCTTGGCTTACCCGCTGGCTCTCAACTATATGATTTGCTGCTGTGAGGTAGATAATCCAACACTCCTCAAAGTTAAGATTCTGCATATGTGGGCGGAAAAGGTTGATTATATCATCACTCCCTTTGATTACACCATGGTGCATTATTACCCCTTGGGAGCAACGACGACCGAACTCAGCGCTAAGAATTAAGCGTTGTGCTCGTTTGAGACCAATCCCTTCGACCATCCTTAGTCGAGAGAGATCCTCGCGCGAGATATTGAGCAGTGAGCCTGAGTAGTGTTCCATTATGTGTGCAGCGATCGTTGCCGCTTGCGGAGCATCCTCAAGCAGAAGTGTGAGCAGCTCCTCATCACTGAGAGCTGCGGCTCCACGGATATGAAATTTCTCAGTTAGTAGCTCCATCGTTATGTTACTCCTCCGCGCTTTGAGACTCTAGTGTGTCTATTTTATCCAGCAGCTCATCGCTTGCCTTGTCGCTAACACCTTCGGATACCGACTGCGCAGCCCTCTGCTCAGCCTCCTTCTTCGAGTCTCCGACGCCGTGACCTACCTCTACACCTGCGATCATAACCTTTGAGTAGAACAGTGGGTGTGTTGGGGTCGACTCTTTGTCGAGTTCCGTGATAAATTCAATCGTGTGGTGCTCTTTTTGAGTCCACTCAATGAGTCGACTTTTGAAGTCTGTTTCGGCAACGAGTAGGCTATCCAAGTTAATGAATGATGGATATATATCGTTGATAAGAAGTCGGTTAACAACATCATACCCCATGTCTAGGTATATCGCCCCCATTATCGCCTCAAAAGCATCTCCATAGATGTTCTTGTGCGAGAAGTTGCAGTTCGCATTGCTGATGACATACCCATCCAACCCAATAGCCTTAGCTACTCTATTGAGTGATTGGCGAGATACAATCTTTGAGCGAAGCTGCGTTAGGAGTCCTTCGTTATTTGTGGGGTATTCGATGTATAAAAAGTCTGATGTTACAGCCTCAATTATGGCATCGCCCAAGAACTCCAATCTCTCGTTGTTGATGTGAGTACCATCTTCTAAAACCAAAGAAGCTGACTTATGAATAAAAGCCAGCTTATATAGGTCGATATTGTGCGGAACGAACCCGAACATATCGTAAATCATTTTGTAATACTCCCTCTCTCGACTGTAGTTTAGTTTTAGTATTCGTCTAAAATATTCAAACACAGATTTAGATGTTAGAGGTGTTAGATCTTACGGAAAATAATTGTTGCGTTGTGACCACCGAATCCAAAAGTGTTGCTGATTGCGCAATTAACATCACGCTTTTGTGCCACACCGAGTGTTAGGTTTAGCTTGTCGTCAATCTCAGGATCGAGGTTCTCGCAGTTAATAGTTGGAGGAATAGTACCCTTAGTTATTGCAAAGATACAAGCTAACGCCTCAACAGCTCCAGCAGCACCTAGAAGGTGACCAGTCATAGATTTAGTCGATGAGATGTTTAGTTTGTAAGCGTGCTCGCCAAAGAGTGATTGTACCGCCTTCAACTCAGCCTTATCACCAAGAGGTGTTGAGGTTCCGTGTACGTTTACGTAGTCGATATCTTCAATGCTAATATTTGCCTCTTTGATAGCATCACGCATTGATTTAATTGCACCCTTACCCTCTGGGTGAGGTGCTGTAAAGTGGTAAGCATCAGCTGAACAGCCGCCACCTATAACTTCGCAGTATATCTTAGCGCCACGAGCCTTAGCGTGCTCATACTCCTCAAGGATGAGCGCACCTGCACCCTCACCAATTACAAAACCGTCACGATCTTTATCGAATGGACGAGATGCAGTTGAAGGGTCGTCGTTGCGTGTTGATAGAGCCTGCATAGAGTTGAATCCACCCACTGAAGGTTCATTTACAGGAGCCTCAGAGCCTCCCGCAACCATCATTGTTGCTTTTCCATGTTTGATGGTCTCAAAGGCGTGCATTATACCATGGTTTGAAGATGCACACGCTGAAACAGTACAGTAGTTAGGACCCATAAATCCGTACTTGATAGAGATATAGCCAGCAGCGATATCTGCGATCATACGGGGGATGAAGAATGGACTAAACCGAGGGGTGTTACCACCCTCGGCATAACCCACGCATTCATCGAAGAAGGTCTTAAGACCTCCAATACCAGAACTCCATACCACGCCAATATCCTCTTTGTCTACGCTCTCCAAGTCGAATGAGGCGTCCTCAACGGCTTGTGTTGCAGCGATAAGTGCATATTGAGTGAAGAGGTCATACTTGCGAACCTCTTTACGATCAAAGTGTGGAGTCCAGTCGTAATTTTTAATCTCACAGGCAAACTTAGTCTTAAATTTCTCTGTATTGAAATGAGTAATTGGGGCGCAGCCACTAACTCCCTTTTCCAAATTTGCGAAATACTCTTCAACATTGTGTCCAAGCGGGTTAATAGTTCCAATTCCCGTTACGACTACTCTTTTTTCTGCCATGATTTTAAAACTTTCGTTCCTGTGATGATAAATGATAATTAGTTCTTGTGAGACTCAATGTATGAGACAGCATCACCTACAGTTGTGATCTTCTCTGCGTCCTCGTCTGGAATTTGGATATCAAATGCCTTCTCGAACTCCATGATCAACTCAACTGTGTCGAGTGAATCTGCACCTAGGTGATTTGTGAAACTAGCCTCAGCTACAACTGCAGACTCTTTAACGCCTAACTTGTCAACGATGATCTCGACAACTTTTGATTGAACTTCTGACATAACTTTAATTTTTTAATGTTAATAATATTAATAATCAATTTATAACTGTTTTTCTCAATAAAGATTGGACAAATATAACGCTTTTTTATTACTTTTGGCAAGGATTTTTGAGTTTTTTATCAATTATTTTAGCTTTTTTTTGTGTAATCACTAGGTAGTCAACTCTTTAGCGAATAAAATCAATTAGTCTAAAATGCCTAAAAATTGGACAAAAGTGCATATTGATAATGGGTAAAAACTTAAAGGGAGAAATTATAACTCCCCCTAATATCGAAATTTGTATAACTAGGTGATATTTGTATATCTCCTTTAAAATGTGTGATGATGACTACTTTTATTATAGGTGTTGGTCTTATTGGAGGTTCATTTGCTTTGTCGTTAAAGAGTTCGGGGGCGTCGCAACGTGTTGTTGGGTACGATGCATCGGCTGAGAATCTACAGAGAGCTGTTGAGTTGGGGTTGATTGATGAGGCTGTTGAGTTTGATGCAGGAATAGCCGAGGCAGACCTTATTGTATTATCTATGCCTGTTGATTATCTACCAACGGTAGCCGTAAGGGTACTGAATAGAGTATCGCAGCATCAGACGGTGATAGATATGGGATCTATTAAGGAGGATCTGTGTGAGATGATATCAATGCACGCGATGCGTAGTCGTTTTGTAGCGACCCACCCAATGTGGGGTACTGAGCATAGTGGACCAGATGCGGCGCAGCAAAATGCGTTTAAGGGGCGTAATGTTGTGATATGTGAGAGCAGCCGAAGCGCTAAGGACGCTTTAGAGTTGGTCGAGAGTGTTTATACTAATATAGGTATGCCTATTATTTATATGGAGGCAGAGGAGCATGATATCCACGTTGCCTACATATCGCACATCTCTCACATTACCTCGTTTGCGTTGGCTTTGACGGTGCTCGAAAAGGAGCGCGAGGAGAACCGTATCTTTGAACTTGCGGGTGGTGGTTTTGAGTCTACGGTACGTCTAGCGTCGTCATCGGCGTCGACATGGGTTCCAATTCTTATACACAACAAGTATAATGTGTTAGATGTGCTTCGTGAGCATATTCATCAACTTCAGATAATGCGTAAAGCGCTAGAGAGTGACGACAAGGAGTTGTTGCAGAAGATGATGGCTAAGGCGAACACGATACAGAAGATAATTCATTAAAGTTAGGTGTTATGGCTTCGCAGGGTTGGTGCATAGGTATGGCAGCCGAGGATGTGGCTGTGGAGTGGCTTCGAGAGAGGGGTTACTTTATAGTTGAGCGCAACTGGCGTAGCGGAAGTTACGAGATTGATATCATAGCTACAAAGTGGAATGAACTTCATTTTGTGGAGGTTAAGAGTCGTCGCAGTGGAGGGTGGCAGAGCGCAGAGGAGGCTATGACACCCCATAAGTTAGCGTCGATCACCAAGTGCGCGCGTCACTACTTAGCTTCGCATGTGACCTCTTTAGAGCCAATCTTCGACCTTATAGCCGTTGATGTGGACGATAAGGGGGCTTTTGTGGTACGTATGATACCTAATATAATATGAGGTAGAAATTTATTTTGAACACACGTTAATACACAATAAAGAGTTAAATTGATTTTGAGAATGGGTGAAAATGTTATATATTTGTCAAATTATTAAACCCGAATTATGAAGTTTTTATACAATATATCAATACTTTTTTATGAGCTAGCCATTCGCATTTGTTCGTTATGGAGCGAAAAGGCGAAGCAGTGGGTCAAGGGGCGAGAGTCCATTTTTGAACGAATGAGAGAGGCGGTTGCTGTCGGTGATAAGATCATTTGGGTGCATGCTGCATCTCTTGGTGAGTTCGAACAAGGACGCCCCGTAATTGAGGAGATTAGGGCGCAATACCCAGAGTATAAGATACTATTAACATTCTTTTCACCTTCGGGTTATGAGATACGTAAAGGTTACGAGGGGGCGGATTATATCTTCTATCTGCCTATTGATAGACCATCTTATGTTAAGAGGTTTTTGGATATCGTAAATCCCGAAATCGCAATATTTATAAAGTATGAGTTTTGGTTGAACTACTTGTCTCAGTTAAGAGCGCAAGGTGTTAGAACCTTTATTATATCATCTATCTTTCGACAAAATTCTATATTCTTTAAATCATACGGTGTTATCTTCCGTTGCGCTCTGGAGAGCTTCGAATCAATCTTTGTTCAGGACGAGGAGTCTAAGCGTCTGCTCGCAACGATAGGTTTCGATAACGTTATTGTTGCGGGAGATACGCGCTTTGATAGAGTGTGGAGCATAGTCCAACAGGCGAAGCATAATGCGTTGGTTGAGACGTTCAAAGCGGGGCAAGACCTAATGATTGCAGGCTCTACATGGGAGCCTGATGAGGATATTATAATACCGCTCATTGAGTCAAATCCGCAGATTAAATTCGTTATCGCTCCACATGAAATTGGCGAGGCGCGGGTAGAGGCTCTCGTGAAGCGATTGCAGGGTGTTTGTAGCACAGTTCGTTACACGGAGTGTGGTGAAGGCGATGATCTTGCACCATATAACGTATTGGTTCTCGATACGATGGGTATGCTCTCTGGGGTCTATCGCTATGCTCGTTGGGCATATATTGGCGGCGGCTTTGGGCGAGGTATACACAACACACTCGAAGCGGCAACATTCGCTTTGCCTATCGCTTTTGGTGTTAACTACCATAAATTCAAGGAGGCTTGTGACCTAATATCGTTGGGTGCTGCCACCTCGGTAGATAGCGCTCAGGCTCTCAATAGCTGGTTTGCTTCGCTTCTCGAGGATAGGGCGCAGTGTGATAAGGTGAGCCGTATATCTCACGATTATATGGGTAGACAGCGAGGTGCTACATCGACTATCATTCAGACTATTTTCGTAGTTTAACAAGGGATTCAGTAAGTTCCTTTTTGGTTATCTCCCCCTTGCACCTCATATCGCAAAGGTGTTCGATGACGTAGCTCCCGATATCTGTGTGTAGCATCTTGTAGAGTGGGCATGATGTGTAGTTCTCGTTGTCGAGAAGTACATCGCGAATTGAGCGCTGCGAGTTGGTGTAGTTGCTCATCTCGTTTTTGAATGCGGTACCACGTTTTGTAGATGATAAGATTCTTGCGGTGGCTATCTGGCGTAGTTTTTCACATACGACATTTAACATTATCAGCACCACGCTATCCATTAGCGTGTGTCCGTGCATGTATAGGTAAGTGGTCTCAGGGGTAACACCTCGCTGCATTATCTTCTGTTTGAAAAGCTCCATCTTAGACTCCAGGTTGGGGTACTTCGATTTTAGCTGCTTTACTCGTCTGTGGACATTGGTCTTTACCCAGTCAAGGGTTCTCTTTCCATTGTCGGTGATATCGAGGTATCCGATCCTTACCGTTTGTTTAAAGTCGGCGAGTATAAACATGTGCTCTTCGCTCTGTTGTGCGGAGTAGCTGTACCACAGAAAAGCGGGGAATATAATTTTGGAATACTCCTCCATGAATAGTTCAAAATCAAATATGCGGGTGTCGTTTTTTGTCGCTTTGACACAGACGTTATGTAGCGAAGGGGCATAGCATAGGTAGTTCTCTGTGGCGTAGGTATATGTATGAAACATAAATTCAGAGCTGTTGACCGTGCTAGATTGGGGTGTGCTTTTGGCGAATAGGTAGTCGAAGTCGGAGTCAACGCATAGAAGCATACTCTGTGACGATTCGGGGATCATATTAAGAAGGATCTTCTTACCTTTAGGCAGGTCGTGGCGTGTGGGTACCGATATCTCGAAGCGCAGGTGCGGGTTGGCGAAGTGGTCGAAAACACCTCTCCAGAAGGCAACATCATCATACCCCTCAACAAAGACTTCGATTAGTCGCTGGCGGGAGTTAGTGGGTAGAGGTTTAGGTAGCTCTGCTCGCTGAGATTTAGGCGTATGCATCTTCATGCGCTTAATTTTTTGAGTTATCGAGGGTTCCATAATGAATAAAATATGTTGGTTGTTTACAAATATAATAATTTTAGTTAAATTTGTCCATTATTTATCCCTTATATTTGCAATATATGAGCAGTAATGATTGGAAATCACGTCTAGGCATGGTCTACTCTACCAATGCGGACTTCGAGTACACTTCCGATGAGAGTGAAGAGCAGAGTACTTTTGAACCCTCTAAGCAGGACCTTCGTGTGTGGTTAGATAGAAAGCAGCGAGGCGGTAAGGTGGCTACAATAGTTAAAGGATTTGTAGGCGCTCAGAGCGACTTGGAGGATTTGGCACGTATGCTAAAGACGAAGTGTGGCGTTGGTGGCGCGGCTAAGAGTGGTGAGATTATTGTGCAGGGAGATCACCGTGATCGTGTGGTCGATATTTTAATAAAGAGTGGATACCGATGCAAAAGAGCTGGCGGATAACAAGAGTATTTATTCTGTTGTACCTCGTGGTGGGGTGTGCAATAGGGTCGGTGCATGCGCAGTACTACTCGTGGGGTGCAGATGCGTCGTCGCTTAAGTGGCGTCGAATGCAGGGCGAGGGTGTTGATATGCTCTACGCAGATACTGTGAGCGGCTTAAGCCGTAGGGTAATGTACTATATTGGGGTGGTTCAAAAGGAGGTTGATTATGGATTCACCCACCCTGCGTTAGACCTCACGTATGTAATACACCCAGAGAACTTCAACTCTAATGCTCTTGTTATGTGGATGCCTCGCCGAGTGGAGTTCTTGACAACACCCCCGAGCGATAATATCTCGATGTTGTGGCATAAACAGTTGGTGGCGCACGAATATCGACATGCTGTGCAGTATAATAACCTAAATCAAGGGGTTGTTAAGTGGCTTAGTTACAACCTCGGTGAACAGGGTGCCGCTGTGGGTCTGCTCTTTATGCCTCTTTACGCTATGGAGGGTGATGCAGTGATGTCGGAGAGTGCTATGTCGAGCTACGGAAGGGCACTTCAGCCTAGCTTCACTATCGGATATAGAGCCTATGGCGATGAGGTGTTAAAGGGTCGAAACATTGATAAGTGGTTCTGTGGCTCATATAAAACGTACACACCAGACCACTATCAGCTGGGCTATCAGATAGCTAACTATTCATACAATAAGTATAACGAGAATATTTGGGATAAGGTTGTAGCCCATGCGGTACGTCGTCCATACCTTCTGTTTACAACAGCTTCGGGTCTCAAAAAGTATTATAATACATCCATCGAGGAGCTATATAGAGGTAGCTTCGAGGGGCTTAACTCTATTTGGTCGCCGATATCTGAGGTCTCTGATACATGTGAAATACTATCCCCTATTGATACTACAAACTATGTGACGTACGCTTACCCGATGCCCTTAGAGAGTGGTGAGGTGTTGTCTATAAAGAGTGATTTTAATTCGCCGTCACGTTTTGTAGCTTTTGATCCGCGGCAGGGTGAGGAGCGCAAGATAGCTTTTACGGGGGCTTTATCCTCCCGACCAGCCTATGCTGCGGGTAGAGTGTGGTGGAGTGAGTATCGACGCTCGACACTCTTTGCGCAGAGGGTTAATTCGCAGCTCTGTTATATGGATTTGAGTGATGGCAAGCCTCGTGTGGTGAAGGGTTGTCGTACGGCTCAGTTTGCAACGCCTGTCGGAGGCAGTCGTGAAAGAGTTGCCTATGTGGAGTATGCTCCTAGTGGTAGGTATTGCGTTGTTGTAAGAGAGTGTGAAAGTGTAGTTGAACGCTTTGAAGCTCGTGGGTACGATGAGATTCATGGTCTGGCGTGGGATAATATGAGTCACTCATTATATGTCATCGTAACGAGCGATGATGGTATGTGGTTGGGACGATGTGCGGATGGTGGCGTTGAGCCTCTTCACGCAGGACGATATGTAACCATTAGTCAGCTGCGGGCAGACGATGGGGTCTTGTTCTACGGCTCTATTGCCTCGGGTAAGGATGAGTTGTGGAGCTATAATATTACCTCTGGCGAGCAGATTCAAATAACAGAGTCTCGTTATGGATCTTTTCAGCCATCAAAGCCAACAGCCGATGGTTACATCTACGCTACGACATACAATCGTTGGGGCTACCACCTCTCACGGCAAAAGATGGACGATGTGGTGGGGCGCAGGGATGTGGCATCTACGCCTAAGAATATAACTAATGCTAAGCTGTATGACCTTAAACTTGTGAATCTTGACTCTTTGAGTTTTGAGAGTATTGACACCCTTTCCTTTGCTCGGGAGCATCCATCTAAACACTATCGCAAAGGTGCACACCTCATTAAAACACATAGTTGGGCGCCATTTGATTACAATCCATTCTCGCTGATTGAAGAGCAAACCCCAGAGGTCGGTGTTGGAGCCACGCTCGTAAGCCAAAATTTACTCTCTAGCTGCGAGGCTTTTATGTCGTATGGCTGGAGTGCCGAGGAGGGTTCTATTGTGCGTGGAGCGTTGACTTATGATGGTCTTGGTGTTGAGCTGAGTGTCGGGGCTTCGTATGGAGGCGAGCAGGAGGTAACGGCTTTTTCGGGGCAAGAGATACCTGCGTTAGAGTATTACCGCTCAGTGTCGCTGGGTGTAAATCTACCTCTCTTTTTTTCAGGTGGATATCTGTCAAAACAGATAAATATAGGCGTAGGTTGGAATTACTCTAATGAATTAACGGTAGATCTATCAGATCTGCAATTTAACCAAGAGGGGGATGTTGCTAACCTCGACGATCTGCGCTTTAACGAGGGTCTGCAAAAGGTGGTTTTTTCGGCAAGTTACTCTGCTTCGACGGCTATGGCACATCGCGATATTGCTTCGCGTTGGGGGTATAGCGTAGCCGCTCTATACGCATTAAATCCAACGAATGAAGATTATAGCTCTCTGTTTGGTTCATACCTCAGCGTTACAATGCCAGCGCCTCTGCCTCAAGGCTCTCTTAAGGCGGCACTTTGTTACCAGACATCAGTTGGAGGGTATCGCGTAGATGGTTACCCTCTACTAGGGTACAGTTCATCCTACATAATACCCAAAGGATTTACATCTGATGATATCGTAAACAATAACTATATCGCTTCGTCGTTTCGGTATAGTGTTCCGCTATGTTACCCAGAGGGTGGTGTCGAGGGTCTCTTTTTTGTTAAACGCGTCACCGCTGTCTTGGGTTTTGATGCAGCGCGCTTCGATATTAGTGATAACTGGGACCAATCAATCTATTCGTATGGAGGAGGTGTGTCGTTGGATATTAACTTCTTGAGGCTCCCATCTTCGGGCACAACGTCGCTTGATTTCTCGGTGTATAAACCACAAAATAGAAGTTTATTTATACAAGCAGGAGTTGCTCTTCCATTTTAAATCTTTTTTTTGTACCTTTGCCCAGTTATGAGTAAAAATAGAAGTCGTAGAGTTGCGTCGAAGCGAATTAAGTGGTTGTGGATCATCGTGATGACACCTGTTGTGTTGTTGATGGTGATGCTGTTAGTAACCGCCGTAGGAGGCTTCGGTCGACTGCCCTCTTTTGAAGAGTTAGAGAACCCTAAGAGTAATATCGCCACCGAGATCTTCTCTGAGGATGGTAAGGTGTTGGGTACTTTCTATATAGAGAATCGCTCATATATGCAGTATGATGAGTTGTACGCGCGCGATTCATCTGCCAATATCAGTGTGGATGGCTACCTGGTGCCGCCGATTGTTGCAGCGCTTATATCCACGGAGGATGAGCGATATCGCTCGCATGCTGGTATTGATATACCATCTATCTTTCGTGTAGCCCTTAAGACTATCGTGATGCGTAACTCATCGCAAGGTGGAGGATCAACAATCACGCAGCAGCTAGCAAAGAACCTCTTTCCTCGCGATACCGCAGCGACTCAGTCGAAGGCTGTTCGTGCGGGTAAGTTGGTGGTTACCAAATTTAAGGAGTGGATCACAGCTGTTAAGCTAGAGTATAACTACACTAAGGAGGAGATAGCAGCGATGTATCTCAATACCGTGGCGTATGGATCGAATGCTTATGGCGTGAAGTCTGCCTCTCAAACGTTTTTCAATAAGCTGCCCGATGAGCTTAATGTGCAGGAGGCGGCGGTGCTTGTTGGTGTGGTTAATGCGCCGACACGTTATTCACCTGTGCGAAACCCTAAAAACTCACTCGCTCGTAGAAATGTAGTGCTTAGTCGTATGGCTAAGAGTGGAGCTTTGTCGGAGGTGGAGTATGACTCGATCTCGAAGCTACCGATTGTGTTGGATTACTCGCCCGTGTCAAATAACTATGGCGAAGCTACATATTTCCGTGAGATGTTGAGGTTGACACTAACGGCTCAACCACCTAAGCGTAGCCAATTTTTCTATGAGTGGGATTACAAGCAGGCACTTAAGCAGTATGAGGAGAATCCAATTTATGGATGGTGTCACAAAAATAAAAAGGCAGATGGCGAGCCATACAATATCTACCGTGATGGATTGAGGATATACACAACGATCAACTCTTCGATGCAGAAGTATGCAGAGGATGCTATCCAAAAGCAGATGAGCCGTACCATTCAGCCGATGATGGATGCTCAGTACCGTCGCGAAGGGACAATCTTTGTCGATGCGTCACCAGAGTTGGAGGCTTCGATCATAAAACGTGCTATAACAGGTTCGGATCGCTATCGCGCGATGTTGAAGGAGGGTGTGTCGAAAGCTAATATCGAGAAGAGTTTTGATGTTAAGACGCAGATGAAACTCTTTACGTATAAAGGCGTTAGAGATACCATCCTTACACCCATGGATTCGATACTTCACCAAAAGAGGATGATGCGCGCTAGTTTGGTGGCGATGGATCCCCGTACGGGAGGTGTAAAAGCGTATGTTGGAGGTACCAACTTTAGATACTTCAAGTACGATATGGCAAAGCAGGGAAAACGACAAATGGGTTCAACTATTAAGCCGTTTATATATACTTTCGCCATTGACCACCTTGGTCTTACACCATGTACAACGATCCCCAATCTACCTGTTACCATCGAGACAGCTAACGGTACACCGTGGTCACCTAAGGAGTCGGGTAATGTCGTTTATGATGGTGTCATGCACCCTCTAGGTTGGGGTTTAGCTCGTAGCCGTAACAACTACTCGGCGTGGGTTATGAAGCAGGCAAAACAACCAGAAGCGGTTGCTGATTTTATCCATAACTTAGGAATAAAGAGCTACATAGACCCAGTGCCATCTCTCTGTTTGGGTGTTGCGGAGTCTAACCCCTACGAGATGGTTAGTGCTTATAGCACATTTGCAAATCGAGGAGTACATACAGAGCCGATTTTTGTTGTGCGTATTGAGGACAATAAAGGCAATGTGATCTCTAGCTTCACTCCAAAATCAACTGATGCAATAAGTGAGACAACAGCTTATACAATGCTAGGTATGTTGCAAGGTGTTGTTAAGGGCGGTACAGCAGCTCGACTAGGCTGGATGTATGGCATGTCGGGTGTCGAAGTTGGAGGAAAGACAGGTACTTCGCAGAAGAACCGCGATGCTTGGTTTATGTGCGTGCTTCCAAAGTTAGTTGTTGGATCGTGGGTTGGAGGCGAGGATCAAGTGGTGCACCTAAAGGCACGCGGCGAGGGTAGCGTGATGGCTCTGCCGATAGTTGGAGAGTTCTTAAACGACGTATATGCTAATAGTTCGCTAGGGTTAACTAAGCAGGATAAGTTTATAGTGCCGATAAATATGCCAGAGTATAACTGTGACGAGGAGGAGCAGGTGCAAGGCAGTGTGACGGCAGTCGATGAAGATGATTTTTTTGAGTAAAATAATAAAATACCTAATAGATTTTAAATAAAAGATGAAAATTGCAATTGTTGGCGCAAGTGGCGCCGTAGGACAGGAGTTTTTGAGCATCCTTCGTGAGAGGGATCTTCCAATTGATGAGTTGGTACTTTTTGGATCAGAGCGTAGTGCAGGTCGCACTTACGAGTTTAAGGGACAAACCTTGACTGTTAAATTGTTGCAACATGGCGACGATTTCAAAGATATTGATATCGCACTTGTTTCAGCTGGCGCTGGTGCCTCTAAGGAGTTTGAAAAGACAATTACAAAGCATGGTGCTCTTATGATTGATAACTCAAGCGCTTTCCGTATGGATAACGATGTACCATTGGTAGTACCTGAGGTTAACCCAACAGATGCTCTCGATGCTCCACGTAACGTTATTGCAAACCCTAACTGTACAACAATACAGATGGTTGTAGCGCTTAAGGCTATCGAGGAGCTTTCACATATCAAGCGTGTTCGTGTCTCTACATACCAATCAGCTAGTGGTGCAGGAGCTACTGCTATGGATGAGCTTGTTGAGCAGCAGGGTCAGCTTAGTCGCGGTGAGGAGCCTACAATCAATAAGTTCGCTTTCCAGTTGGCTTACAACGTAATCCCTCAGGTTGACGTATTCACTGAGAATGGTTACACTAAGGAGGAGATGAAGATGTTTAATGAGACACGTAAGATCATGCACTCAGACATTAAGGTCTCTTCTATGTGTGTGCGTGTTCCTGTTATGCGTGCTCACTCAGAGTCTATCTGGGTTGAGACTGAGTCGCCAGTATCTGTTGAGGCTGCACGCGAGGCTTTTGCTAAGGCTGAGGGTGTTGTTCTTATGGACGAGCCAAATGAGAAGGTATATCCAATGCCTCTATTTATCGCAGGTAAGGATCCAGTTTATGTAGGTCGTATCCGTAAGGATATTACTGATGATAACGGTCTTACTTTCTGGTGTGTAGCCGATCAAATTAAGAAGGGTGCTGCTCTTAATGCTGTTCAGATTGCTGAGTGGCTTATCAAGAATAAGAAGTAATTACGAGATTTTTGAAAAGATAAAATTGGTCTGTATATTTTTGCAGACCAATTTTTTTTTGTACTTTTGGATTAAACTATTATTAGTGTTTGGTAAACTTTTCGTAATCTATGTAATGTTTTGCTATTTAATGTATTATAGAGATGCAAAATATTGGAGGCTCATTTTTTTATCCGTATTGGATTTAAATGTCAAAGACATTTAGTAAATTTTGAAATCTAAGTTGTTACGCAAATTTATTTGCAGTAATAATATTGATTTCAAAATCTTAGAGCATAGCTTCTAAGTCCAATACGCTACAAAGTTTAGCTCTGCGGGGAGCACCCCGCCCGTCGGAGACAGTCCTATATTTTATCGGACACTAATATTAAACGATTAAAGAACTAACCTATTAAACTAAAAATGAAATCAAAATTATTAACATCGTTATGTATGGCGTTGATGCTCTCATCGACGCTGAGTGCAAGAAACTGGTATGTATCAAAGGAGGGATCGGATCAAAATGATGGTACTGCGGAGAAGCCAATGCTTACAATCTCTAAGGCGGCGCGTTACGCTCTAGCGGGCGACTCTGTAATCATTAAAGGTGGAGTCTACCGCGAGTGGGTGTCACCTGAAAATTATGGAATATCTGAGCAGCGTAGAATAACATATATCTCGGCACCCGATGAAGAGGTGTGGATTAAAGGTTCGGAGGTTGTCTCTTCGTGGCGCAAAAATAGAGATGGCGTGTGGGTAGCTAAGGTGCCAAACACTATCTTTGGAGATTTCAATCCGTTCGATGTGAAGATGTTCGGTGATTGGATGCAGAAGGGCTTTGAACTCCATCTGGGAGAGGTCTATATTGATAATAAAGCATTGATCGAGCAGTTAAATGCTGAGGATGTTATCTCAAAACCGAACTCTTGGCACTCTGTAGTTGACGATGAGTACACAACTATTATCGCCAACTTCGATGACCGTAATCCAAACAAGTCGCTCACAGAGATTAATGTTCGTCCAGCTTGTTTCTACCCTAAGACGACAGGAGTTAACTATATCACAGTAAAGAACTTAAATTTCTCACAGGCAGCTACACAGTGGGCACCACCGACCGCCGAGCAGCAGGGTATGGTTGGACCAAACTGGAGTCTACGATGGGTTATAGATGGTTGTGTACTCTCAAACTCTAAATGTGTTGGTTTGTCGGTTGGTAAGCCTCGTGCGAGTGGTCAAAACATGTGGGAGTTATACCGTAAACACGATGGCTACAATAAGTATGGACACACGCGAGAGATAGAGTCTATCTTTAAGGCTTACGAATTGGGATGGAATAAGGAGACTGTCGGTTCTCACATCATCAGCAACAACAAGATCTTTGATTGTGGTCAGGCGGGTATCGTAGGACACATGGGCGGTGCATTTAGTAAGATTCTCAATAATGAGATCTATGATATCAACACCAATAAGGCTATTGCTGGCTTTGAGATTGGTGGTATTAAGCTACACGCAGCTATTGATACACGTATCGAGGGTAACTTCATAAGCAACACACACCGCGGTATATGGCTCGATTGGCAGAATGATGGTATACATGTTGTGGGTAATATCCTTGAGAAGAATATGTCGCATGATCTCTTTGTCGAGGTGTCGCATGGTCCAACGCTAGTGTATAACAATCTATTTCTCTCAGATATGAGTTTGATCTCTTGTGCTCAGGGTGTGGCGATATTTAATAATCTCCTTGCAGGAAATATCCAATATTGGTCATCTAAGGAGCGCTATACACCTTTTCACCACCCACACTCAACACGTATAAAGGGTATGTTTGGTAACAATGGTGGCGAGATGAAGTTCTATAACAATGTATTTCTTGCACAAAGCAAGGATGGTGAGCGCGGAGCGAGAGGCATTTCCGTTTATAATAGTTTTCCTCCATACACACCAGAGATGGGGCAGGGCTTAGAGTCTATACCTGATTACTTGCACTTTAAGTTCCCGATATGGACAGGTGGTAACCTCTACTTCAGTAAACGTGCTACACCATACAAACATGAGGTAGGTCACACTGTGCTACCCGACGATGAGGCTAGTGTTGAGGTTAAGAGGGTTGATGGAGAGTATCGCCTCTCGATTAAGATCGGTGCAGATAAGCTAGCACAAGCTACGGGTTGTGCCATTAATACACAGATGCTAGGGCAGACTATTATGTCGGAGGCAGTATATGAGAATGCAGATGGTACACCATTTAACCTTGAAGAGGACTTCTTCGGATATCTTCGTGATGTGCAGAGTCCAACAGTAGGTCCATTCGAGGATGATACCAAAGAGCTAGTTTGGTCGTTAGCTCCTCGTGAGTGGTAGGCGTAAAACTCAGATTAAAATGAAATATATTGTGAACTCAATAATATATTTGATAAATTTGCGTTAAATTTATATGATTCAATCTTCTTTTTTGTTAAATTTTTGTTATTTGTAGAGGCAATAGGTTTAACTATACGAAAAAAAAGATATATTTGCATGTTAATTAAAAATGAGAATTATGAAACGATTAAATTTAAATCTAGTAGCAACACTATTGTTGGTGTTAGCTACTGTGGGAAGCACTTATGCTAAATCACAATCGGATTCTAAGAAGTCAGATTCAAAGCAGACTACTTCAAAGCAGTCGACATCGAAGGTTGTAAAGGCACAATCATCAAAGCCAGTGATCAAGAAGTCGACAAGTAAAGTTGTTTACTCAAAGAAGACACCAGCGGTTAAGGCGCAGAGAGTTATGCCATCTAATGCAAGGATTGTGAAGAGTGGAGGTATTAATTTCTACTTCAGCAATGGTATCTTCTATCGTTCAGTAGGCGGAAAATATATCAATGTAGCACCACCAAGAGGCGTAAGGGTACCATCGCTTCCAGTAGCTGCGGTGACACTACTTCTTAATGGTATAAACTATTACTACTATGAGGGAGCTTACTACGTGAAGAATAAGACCGAGTACGAGGTTGTTGATTCACCTACAGGCGTTATGGTTGCGACTCTTCCAGAGGAGGCAGAGGAGGTCTATGTTGACAACACAAGATACTATGTCTATGACAACACTCTATATTCAGTTGTGACAACTCCAAATGGAAAGATGTTCAAAGTAGCTGCTTATCTTGAGGATTAGCAATTAGCTTGATATCTCTTTATAGATCTCTCCCAATGATTTGGGGGAGATTTGTTTTTATAGGTGTTTTAATAAATCCGAGGAGTGCCTTCTGCCTTCGCAGGGCGGCTTCTCGCTCTGTCTATTACTGCCCTACGCGGGCGGCGGCGGGGTGCTCCCCGCAGAGCTTTTCTTGTCTTGCGATTGTTAATAGATTGATTCTCAATCTACTATATATTGACAAATGTTCGATTAAAGCGTTGCTTTATCGCTCCTCTATCAATATATAGCGACGTAGGCTACGCCTACTATTAACAATCGAGCGCTATGCTAACCAAATAGAAAAAATGTAGACAAGGTTGTAAGTATCAAATAATTGTTTAGCGGTCACAAAGATTTTATCGGAAACTTACGACAAATAATTAGGGGTTAGCTCACGCGAGCTAACCCCTAATTATTTATTGTTGTTGTTACCTTATTTCGCAGGTGTTGTCAACTCGGTGATCTTACCCTTTGCTGTTGCAGCGTTTGCACCATCAGTCACTCTCTTGAAAGCAGCGATAGCTTGAGGTTTCATCTCCTTAGCGTTGTATGCCGCAGCGAGGATGAAGTATACATTTGATGTCTCCTCTGGTGTAGATTGAAGCTTTGCAGTAGCTTCAGCAGCCTCGATAACCTTGTTATAGTCTTTCTTGTCGCTGTAAGCTTGTAGACGAACAAAAGATAGAATTGGGCTGTCTGGTTGCTCAACAAGAAGTTGGTCAGTCATAGTGATGATACCATCATAGTCCTTTTTCTCTTGTAGGCTAGCTACGGCGTTGTTGATATAAAGTGACATATTTGCTTTTGCCTTCTCTGCGTCAGCGCCATACTTAGTAGGGTTTGTTGGGCCCATCTTAGCTACCTTAGCAAAAACCTGCATACCTTTCTCTAGGTTGCCAGTCTCACAGTAGCAGATACCAAGCCAGTTAGCCATCTCTACATTGCGAGGATCCATTGCATATCCCTTCTCAAATACAGTTAGCGCAGCAGCGTAATCCTTGTTGTTGAACGCAGCACCACCTTGTGCTTTGTAGAGGTTACCGATAAGAGCCTTAGCCTTTGTCATATCACCCATATCGCCGTACAGCTCTGCTAGCTCAGCCGATTTTGCTGCATTTGAGATAGCTGAGTCGTAGTTCTTAGCGCGTGCAGCAGCAAGACTTAGACTGAAATAACATTTAGGTAGGTAGGTTTTAGCTGTTGTAACCTTAGCCTCAGCGCTTGAGGCGTCACCTCCAAGGTCGATAACCTGCTCGAAAGCTTTAGCTGCAACGTCATACTTCTTAACTTTGTATGCGTCAACAGCCTCGGTGTACTTTGTGTTGACATCTTGAGCCATTGCTGTTATGGCAAGAGCAAGAGCCATTGTTGATAAAATAAATTTTTTCATTTTGTTACTAATAGTTTTATGTTTTGATTTGTTATTCTCAAATTTCTTGCAAATATATGTAATATTTCTATATATTCCAAATAGAAATTCATCTCAATTTTGCAAAAAAATCACTTAAGATCGCCTCGCATTTTGCTGCGTGTACCCCACAGCACACCTCTGTCTTGGGGTGAAACATTCTATTGCTATATGTTCTATAACCTCGTTTTGGGTCGTCGGCACCCCACACAACTCGCGATAGCTGCGACCACGCGATAGCTCCAGCGCACATTGCGCAGGGTTCAACGGTGACATACAGGGTTGCTCCTTTGAGGTATTTGCCACCCATAGAGGTTGCCGCGGCGCTTATTGCTTGCATCTCGGCGTGGGCGGTGACATCGCACAGGGTCTCTACTAGATTGTGCCCTCTGCCGATGATTCGTCCGCCAGCAACAACGACGGCTCCAATGGGAACTTCGCCTTTACTGAGGGCTTTGTGTGCTTCGTCAAGTGCGTGACGCATATATTTTTCATCGTTTGTCTCCATTTTTCTCTTTTTTGAAAGTACTGTACCAAATTTTTATTATCTTTGTACGTTTGCAAAGTTACGAATAACAAAATAAATTTACAATTATATTATGTATAGGACACATACATGTGGTGAGCTTCGTGCTGCCAACATCAATCAAGAGGTGACCCTTTCGGGTTGGGTTCAAAAGGTTCGTAATCTAGGTTCGATGACCTTTATAGACCTTCGTGATCGTTACGGTATAACCCAAATTGTTGTTGAAGAGCTATCTAGCGACGAGACGAAGAGCGTAGCCGCACAGTTAGGACGCGAGTATGTTTTGCAGGTTACGGGGCGTGTGATAGAGCGTTCGTCGAAGAATAGCAAGATGTCAACAGGTGATATCGAGATTGTTGCATCGTCTCTCAAGATTCTTAATGCTGCTCAAACACCTCCATTTACTATCGAGGAGCATTCGGATGGTGGTGATGACCTTCGTATGAAGTATCGCTACTTGGATCTTCGTCGTGCTCCACTTCAGAGGGCTATGATCTTACGTCATAAGTTAGCGCATGCAGTGCGTAACTTCTTGGATAGCGAAGGATTCCTTGAGATTGAGACCCCTTACCTTATTAAGTCAACACCCGAGGGTGCTCGTGACTTTGTTGTGCCTAGTCGTATGAGTCCTAATGAGTTTTATGCACTGCCTCAGTCGCCACAGACATTCAAGCAGTTGCTTATGGTTGCGGGATACGATAAATATTTCCAGATCGTTAGGTGTTTCCGTGATGAGGACCTTCGTGCGGATCGTCAGCCTGAGTTTACGCAGATCGACTGTGAGATGGCTTTCGTTGAGCAGGAGGATGTACTATTGACATTTGAGCGTTGGGCTAAATATATGTTTAACGAGGTGATGGGCATTGAGATGACTCACTCATTCCCTCGCATGCCGTGGATTGAGGCGATGGAGAAGTATGGTTCTGATAAGCCAGATATCCGTTTTGGTATGGAGTTCGCAGATCTAACTTCGCTGTGTCAAGGTCACGGTTTTTCAGTTTTCGATGACGTAGAGTATGTTTGCGGTTTTGCAGCTACTGGGTGTGCTTCGTATACGCGTAAGCAAATTGATGAACTAACAAACTTTGTTAAGCGTCCACAGATCGGAGCTAAGGGTCTTGTCTGGATCAAGGTTGATGCAAATGGAGAGACGAAGTCGTCAATAGATAAGTTCTACTCACCTGAGGAGGTTAAGGCGATAGCTCAAAAGGCTGGAGCACAAGCGGGTGATATGGTCTTTATTCTGTGTGGAGATAAGTTCAAGGCGCTAACACAACTCTGTACTCTTCGTTTGGAGGTTGCTCAACGCTTAGGGCTTCGTGATAATAGTGTCTTTGCACCTATGTGGGTCGTTGACTTTCCTCTCTTTGAGTGGGACGAGGAGTCGCAGCGCTACTATGCGATGCACCATCCATTCACATCACCAAAGCCAGAGGATATCGAATACCTTGCCACAGACCCAGGTCGAGTGCGAGCTAACGCTTACGACTTTGTGTGTAATGGAGTCGAGATCGGAGGCGGTTCTATCCGTATCCACGACTCTGAGTTGCAGGCTAAGATGTTCGAGATCTTGGGCTTCACACCCGAGAAGGCTGAGGAGCAGTTTGGCTTCTTGATGAACGCCTTTAAGTTCGGAGCACCACCTCACGGAGGTCTAGCCTTTGGTTTTGACCGTTTGTGTTCTCTCTTTGGAGGTGTAGAGTCGATACGTGACTATATCGCCTTCCCTAAGAACAATGCGGGACGTGATATGATGATTGATGCTCCATCGCTTATCGACCAGGCACAACTCGATGAACTCTACTTAAACACTGTTGAGCCAGTAAAGGAGTAGGTTTTTCGTATAAAAGTATATTCTTAGTAGGACAGTTTTTTTTAATTCTGTCCTATTTTACTAAAGTTTGATTTTATGGGAAATATTATTGACGCAATATGTAGTATTGTAAATAATCATCAATACATATTAAAACAATATACTGATACTGGTAATCGTGCAAACAGTATGGGCTTATCATTAGAAGAGTATATTAAAGATGTCTTTGCAGGTACCTTAGGTGAGTTAGATGATGAAATTCGCGACACAAGGATCTCGGAAACATTCTCTTATCTAGGAAATCAAAATAATCCACCTGATTCAATATTAAAGAATGGTGCTGCTATAGAGGTGAAAAAGATACAAAATAATGATAGTGCAATAGCCTTAAATAGTAGTTATCCTAAAGCTAAACTTTATGCAAATAGTCATATGATAAGTAGCGCTTGTCGAGACTGTGAGGATTGGAGCGAAAAGGATATGATTTACTGTGTTGGTGTTGTTAAAGAGTCTAGCTTAAGTTCTTTGGCAATGGTGTATGGCGATGATTATTGTGCAGATAAAGAAACTTATGAAAGAATAAAATCAACGATTAAGTTTGGTGTTGAACGTATTAAAGGTGTAGAATTTGCAGAGACAAAGGAGTTAGGTAGAGTTAATAGAGTTGATCCGTTGGGTATAACATATTTGAGAATTAGAGGGATGTGGGGTATAGAGAATCCATTTAAAGTTTTTTCTAAGTTTTATCATCGTGATTTTCAAAGTAAATTTAATTTTATGGCAATAATAAATCAGGAGCAACTACAAAAGATGGATAATAAGTATGAGTTGTATGATTTGAATAACAAAAATATAAACTTTCAAATTAAAGAAATAAAGATTCCAAATCCTAACAACCCTGCAAAATATAGAGATGCAATCTTAGTTTCTTATAAAATATAGAATGAATATAATAAGTCTTTTTTCAGGAGCAGGCGGATTAGATATTGGTTTTCACAAAGCAGGGTTTATAACGTCCACTGCCATTGAATATGATAAAGAGATATGTCCAACATTTAGACATAATTTTCCAAATGTCAGGTTGCTAGAAACTGATATACGAAATGTAAATACAGATGATTTACCCAATGATATTTGTGGTATTATTGGTGGTCCGCCTTGTCAATCGTGGAGTGAAGCGGGATCGTTAAAAGGAGTGAAAGATTCTAGAGGTCAGCTCTTTTATGAATATATAAGAATAATAAGAGATAAGAAACCTCTATTTTTTGTTGCGGAAAATGTGTCGGGAATGTTAGCAAAGAGGCACCATAATGCTGTTGCTGAATTTCTGGAACTGTTTGATGAAGCAGGTTACAATGTGAGCATGAAGTTACTAAACGCGAATGATTTTGGAGTTGCTGAGGATCGAGATCGCGTTTTTTATGTCGGGTTTAGAAAGGATTTAGGGGTGTTAAATTTTACTTTTCCTACACCATTGCTGTATAAGCCTATATTAAAAGATGTAATTTGGGATTTGAAAGATTCAGCAATACCTGCATTAGATAAGAATTATACTAATGGAGATGTGTGTAAGGTCTCTAATCATGAGTACTTTATAGGAACGTACTCTCCTATATTTATGTCCCGCAATAGAGTTAGAGGTTGGGACGAACCTGCATTTACAGTTCAAGCAAGTGGGCGTCAATGTCAATTGCATCCACAGGCTCCAAAGATGGAAAAATTAGAGCCAAATGTCCAGCGATTTGTAATAGGAAAGGAATCTTTATATAGGCGAATGAGTGTTAGAGAAGTTGCCAGAATACAAGGTTTTCCTGATGATTATGAATTTATTTATAACAAAGTGGATTATGGTTATAAAATGGTCGGTAATGCTGTGCCTATAAATTTAGCTTTTGAATTAGCAAATCAAATAAAAAAGTATATTTGTAGATAGTTTCTTATGTCAGCACCTTTAGCAGAGCGTTTGAGACCAACGACGCTTAGTGAGTATATAGGTCAGCAGCATTTGGTGGGTGAGAAGGGTATTATCCGTAAATTCTTAGAGAGCGGGAATATCCCATCGTTCATCCTCTGGGGACCTCCAGGGGTAGGTAAGACGACGCTTGCCAAACTCGTTGCCTCGGAGTTGAAACGTCCATTTTTTACACTCTCGGCAGTTACCTCGGGGGTGAAGGACGTAAGGGAGGTGATTGAGAATGCTAAGAGACAGCGCTTTTTTAATATTGATAAGTCGATACTATTTATCGACGAGATACACCGTTTCAATAAGTCGCAGCAGGACTCTCTGTTGGGAGCGGTGGAGCAGGGTATCTTTACGCTTATTGGTGCAACAACCGAGAACCCATCTTTTGAGGTTATATCTCCGCTGCTTAGCAGGTGTCAGGTATATACACTAAAGTCGCTCGAAGAGGCTGATATGCAGCGTCTTTTGGATCGGGCGCTGAGTGTCGACGAGGAGTTCAAGGAGGTTGATGTCGAGGTTCTTCAAAGTCAAGCTCTGTTCGCTTTTGCGGGGGGTGACGCACGCAAGCTGCTCAATATCTTAGATATGATCTTGGGGGCGAGCGATGGTAAGATAGTCATTACCGACGACTTTGTCACTGAGTGTATGCAGCAGAATATTGCCCTCTACGATAAAAACGGTGAGCAGCACTATGATGTTATCTCTGCGTTTATTAAGTCGGTGAGGGGGAGTGATCCCAACGCGGCGATATACTATCTAGCAAGAATGTTGGCGGGTGGCGAAGAGGCGCGGTTTATTGCAAGGCGCCTTGTTATTCTCGCCTCAGAGGATGTTGGGCTTGCTAACCCTAATGCCCTGCTTCTGGCTAATGCCTGTTTTGATACCGTGCATAAAATTGGCATGCCCGAGGCTCGAATAACCCTAGCCCAAACGACCATATATCTAGCGACAAGCCCAAAATCGAACTCTGCCTATGAGGCTATAAACAGTGCTTTAGCTATGGTGCAACACGATGGCGCGCTGCGTCCTGTGCCGCTACACCTGCGTAATGCACCCACTAAGCTGATGAGCGAGATTGGTTACGGCGAGGGATATAAGTATGCCCACGACTATAAAGATAGCTTTGTTGAGCAGGAGTTTATGCCAGACTCTTTGGTGGGGAGGCGATTCTATGAGCCACACGCTGATAATGCTGCCGAGGCAAAGATAGCCGAGAGAATAAAGGCTCTTTGGGGGGATAAATATTAATTGTTGACGACATAGGAGTACCTTTGGCTAACAGTTTCTGGCTCTGTCTCTTACCGCCGCCGCCCGCGCAGGGCAGTTGTATAAGTTTTAATGTACTAGAAGTAATGTAGATAAAAGCCACTAATAATATAAAATGAAGAAGATAGGAATCATATCAGATACACATGGTCTTTTTGATGATAAGTTGAGGTATTTCTTGCGTGACGTAGATGAGATATGGCATGCGGGGGATATTGGAACTGTAAAACTTGCCGATGAGATTGTTGCGTTTAAACCTCTGCGTGCGGTGTGGGGTAATATTGATGGTGCGGATTTGCGACGCGTATATAGTGACGTTGCTGTTTTTGAGTGTGAGGGTGCGCGAGTGGTTATGACGCATATTGGAGGTTATCCCAAGCGGTATGTGCCGCGAGCTGTCGAGTTGATTCTTAAGGAGCGCCCAACGATATTTATATCGGGACATTCGCATATTCTTAAGGTTATGTGGGATGCAAAAAATGCACTTCTGCATATTAATCCAGGAGGTGCGGGGAACTACGGAATACATAAAGTCCGTAGCGCCGTGCGTTTTGAAATACACAATGGTCAACCATCTAACTTAGAGGTCGGGGAGTGGGATAGGGGATAGCTACCTTACGATAACGGCATTGACTATTTTTACTTTGCTAACTCTGTTGATCTCACTCTTTAGAGCCTCTCTTTGGTGGAACAACTCTTGACGCAGGAGGCTAGACTCCATACGAACATGGAGTATATGTTTCTCGAGTCGTATCTCGGTTGTTAAATCAGCCACTTGATTACCAACGACCGTGCGCCAGGTCTCGGGGAGTTTACTCTCGGCGATACGAGCGGCGATGTATGGTCTCTCGAAGAACTCTTGGAGCATATCTCCAAACAGCATCGTCTTAGTACGCCTCATAGTCCTTGGTATTAACAACCTCTCCTGCTTCCATCTCGAAGAGGCGAAAAGGTACATTTATGTCGCCCAAAATGCGTTCAAGGCGCGTGCGGTTACAATCTGATATGAAGATCTGTCCGAACTCTTCATTCGAAACAATCTCCATTAGTCGCTCAACTCGCGTGGAGTCCAACTTATCGAAAAGATCATCCAGAAGGAGTATCGGGCGCTCGTTGAGCGTTCGACATAACATAATATAATGGGCTAGTTTAAGCGCTACGAGAAACGATTTTTGTTGCCCCTGAGAGCCATATTTACGAAGAGGATACCCCTCGATTGAAAACACGAGATCATCACGATGAACCCCTGATGTTGTAAACTCATTGGCTATGTCGCGTCGTCTTGAGTTCTGCATAAGAGTTACAAAATCAAACTCATCAAGCTCCGAGCGGTAGCTAATCGAGATACTCTCCTTCTCGTGGCTTAAGAGTCTGTAAAACTCCTCGACGAGAGGGGTTAGTTGTTCGCATAGATTTCGCCTTGCTTCGTAGATCTGAGAGGCGTACACGGCCATCTGTTCATCGTATATGGCGAGCATCGACTCATTGGAGCTTATCTTTAATGCTTTGTTGCGCTCTTTAAGTAGGGAGTTGTACCTGATGAGCGCTTGTAGGTACGCTCTATCCATCTGAGATAGAGAGGCGTTGAGTAGTCGTCTGCGCTCCTCGGCGGAGTCGGTGATAAGGACTGTATCTTGCGGCATAACCACCACTACAGGTATCATACCTAGGTGGTCGGAGAGCCTATCATACTCCTTGGCGTTGCGTTTCAGTACTTTTGTGTGGGTGCGCTCCTTGGAGAATGTGCACACTACGCTATCACTACGCTCAGAGTCATTTAGGTAGAGACCATCAATAACAAAGAAGTTTGTTCCATGTTTGACGCTTTGGGAATCGGTCAGCGTAAACATTGATTTACACATCGAGAGGTAGTATATCGAATCGAGGATATTTGTCTTGCCTGCGCCATTATCACCCACCATTGCGTTTATACCTCGATCGAACTCAAATGTGAGTTGAGGTATATTTTTAAAGTTGATAAGTGAAAGTTTTTGTAGGATCATCTCGGAGTCTCTTTTGTAGACCACAAAATTACAAAAGAAAGAGTATAACGCAATACTATTCTCCTTTTTTTAGCTCAAATTATTGTTTTAGCCAAAAAAAATTGTACTTTTGTGTGAAATATGCCGCAATCAGCAATGAGGCGAATGAGCATGTATTATTAAACTAAAATGATATTTAAATAATTATGACAAACAAACACAATGAGCAGAGCCCAGAGATCGAAGAGACTCTAGGTGAAGCGATGACTAAGACAGAGCAATTTTTTGAGAATAACGGCAAGAAGCTACTTTACGCTATCTTTGGGCTACTAGTAATTGCAGCGTGTGTTTTTGGATATAAACTATTGGTCGTAGAGCCTAAATTGGAGAAGGCTGCTGAGATGATTGTAAATGCACAAATTATCTTTGAGCAACAAAACCCTGATTACAAGGCGGCACTTGAGGGCAACGAGAATGGAGCAGGTTTCTTGGAGGTTATCGAGAGTTGCGGATCAACACCTGCTGGAAATTTAGCTAATCACTATGCGGGAATTTGCTACTTGAAGCTAGGCGATTTCGATAATGCACTTAAATATCTTTCGGCTTATGATGCAGTTAAGGGTGTCCCTTCTGTTATTGTAAACGCTCAGAATAAGGGTCTTCAAGGCGATATCGCTGTTGAGCAGGGTGACTATAAAAAGGCTATATCTCTTTATGCTCAAGCTGTAAGTGTATCTAAGAATAATAACTTAACAGCTCCTGCATACCTTTACAAAGGTGGTCTTGCAGCAATGGCGGTGGGTAACGCAGAGGCAGCTAAGGTTTTGTTTGAGACTATAGTACTTGATTTCCCTACTTCGGTACTTGCTCGCGATGCTTCTAAGTACGTAGGTGCACTAAATGTAAAATAATATGGCAACAAAGAATCATAATTTATCGCTTATAGATACTCCGCTACCTTCAGCCGCGGAGATGTCATTCGGAATTGTTGTTGCGGAGTGGAACCCTGAGATCACCAACGCTCTTGCCGAAGGCGCGATACGTACACTTAAATCGGCAGGTGCACTAGATCAAAATATAATTGTAAAGAGTGTGCCAGGCACTTTCGAGTTATCTCTAGGAGCACAGTTCTTTGCTCAATATACAGAGGTTGACGCAGTTATTGTTTTGGGCTGTGTTATTCAGGGTGATACGCGCCACTTCGATTATGTCTGTGATGGCGTAACTCAAGGAATTACACAGTTGCAGTTGCAGTGGAACATGCCTATCTCGTTTGGTGTATTGACGGTGAATAATATGCAGCAGGCACAAGACCGTGCGGGTGGTGAGCTTGGTAATAAGGGCGACGAGTGTGCAGCTACGGCTATTCGAATGGTCGCTTTGCAGCAAGAGATGGTCGAGTCTGCTACCGCAGAAGATACAACATCTCGTAAAAGCATGAGCTAAAAGTTCACGATACTACAAAAAGGGAGTTCTGTTTATCAGAGCTCCTTTTTTATTATCCGCTGTATTCTCCCAAGTGATGAGCGTTTGAGTGGTGTGCCAACAGCGAGGTTTTGAAACTCGGTGTCGTCCATCTTTAGCCACTCCTCCTTTGATGGAGGTGTGATGACGCTATCAAAGTCGGTTAAGCTGTGTAAGGGCTTATTTGCGTTGTGTGGACAGCATATTTGACACTCGTCGCAACCAAATATCCAGTTTGAGAGTGTTAGCTCGCTTGTGTCATGCGCGATCTCTACGGTGCGCGATGATATACATCGTCGTGTGTCTATTGTGAGATTGTCGTTTATAGCCCCAACAGGACACCTGTCAATACATGAGCGACACCCTTTGCAGCCGCTCTCTGTGTAGGGTGTGTCGTAGCTATCACACGGCATATTTACAATTAATTCACCTAGCAGGACGTACGATCCGAATTGAGGTGTTACGAGTAGTGATTGTCGGCCTATCCACCCTAACCCAGCACTCTGGGCTAGTTGCTTCTCTAGTAGTGGGGCGGAGTCGCAAAATGGACGACCTTCGATTGTTGGGTATTGATCCTTTAGCGCCTTAAGTAGCGCCTTAAGTCGTTTTTTTATTACCTTGTGGTAATCTCTACGTAGTGCGTACGAGGCGATGCGCGGATGAGTCACCTCTACGCTCTGTTCGCTGCGGTAGTTTATAGCACACACTATTACGCTCTGCCCTCCATCGAATAGGCGTGAGGTGTCGAAGCGCAGCTCCATATATTTAGATAGGTACTCTAAAGGTTCGCCATAGCCGTTTTTGAGCCATTGGCGAAACCTCTCCTCAGACTCTTGAAGAGGCTCTGCGCGCGTGATGCCGCATAGATCAAATCCTATACGTGCAGCGATCTCTTTAACTTGTTTGGAGTCGAGCATGACTTCGCGATGAGGGGCGGGTTGAGGCGTTGTTACCGTGGGATGTTTGCAAACCCACGAGCTATCGCCTCTGCCATCTGGTCTAATCCATCTTGTAGCTTGCTGCCAATCATCATCTTCATCATCATGTTGAGTTCAGCGTGAAGAACAAGACGCAGCCTAGTATCCTGCTCACTGGCAGAGTGTAGCTGAATCCAGAAAGCAAAATCTAAAGGGACGTCGCTGCCTGTAATTTTGACATGCTTAGGGGCTACTCTTTCATCTATGTGTAGCTTTACGGTGAACCCCTTGGCTTTGAATGAGCAGTCATTTTCGCTCGCTTGCCACTCCTCGACCTTGTCGCCAATAGCGGGTGTGAGGTTGTCAAAGCGACTTATAG
>JBCQVD010000082.1:0-9947 GCA_047173405.1 Rikenellaceae bacterium | reverse complement strand
TTCTCCATATCTAAAACATAGGTTATCGGCTTTTAAAAGCCGATTTATGTTCAATATCCCCCTCTAAATCTCCCCCAAAGCATTGGGGGAGACTTGCTTTTAGAGGTCTTTTGGTTAAGAGAAATCTTAACCAAAACTTACGTTATTAGCATTTTTTACTAACTTTACGGCATGAATAAGGTGATTTCAACCTTAATAGAGCTTCGCAGGAGACTATTAGGGAGCGATATAGAGGCTATTTATAACGAAGCAACGAGTCTAAACAGTTGGTTTTCTCATAGTGAGATTAAATACGCGATGGGGGCGATATGCTCTGAGTTTCTTGACAAAGAGAAGCTCTCCCATTGGATGGCGCACTACCCCACCCTGCCACACTCACGCAGCGAAAATATACTCATTATCATGGCGGGAAATATTCCACTTGTTGGATTTTTCGACATGGTGTGTTGTCTGATGGCGGGGCATGCGTGTTACGTAAAACCATCGAGCAAAGATAGAGTGCTGACCGAGTATATAGTCAACACACTTCGGGAGATTGAGCCATCTACCCCTATTTATATGTATACCGACGGCACAAGAATAGACCGAGTTATAGCCACAGGTAGCGACACCGCGACGATACACTTCAAATCAAAGTGGGGCGAGCTGCCTCTGCTTGTGCGTGGATCGCGTCACTCGATAGCAATCATCACCCACGACACAACCACCGAGGAGCTACACGCGCTTACTGACGATATATCGCTCTACTCGGGGCTTGGTTGTCGCAGTGTAGCGATGATCGTGACACCCAAAGGGTACAGTTTAAACCTACCTAAAGTTAAAACAAACCCTAAACTACGCAATAACTACCTTGAGAGTCGTGCCGTGATGACCCTGCGAGGGGATAGCTTCTGCGACTGGGGTTCTCTACTTGGCATAGAATCAAAAGAGTTTAGCGGTTCTCTCTCCACGATCTCCGTGTGGGAGTACGATTCGTTAGAGGAGGTGCGTGAGTGGTTAGTTATGCGCGACAAAGAGATACAGTGTGTTGTTGGGGGGGATGCCGTTTCACACAAACGAAGCGCAGCTTTTGGCATGGCGCAGCGCCCGACACTCTTTGACTATGCCGACGAAGTAGACACAATGAAATTTTTAATGTAATGATAAAGAGATACAGTGATTTAGTAAAACTATCACACACAATCTTCGCGATGCCTTTTGCCCTTATTGGCTACACTTATGCCCTAACATCAACTAACGCGACATTCGAGTGGAGCACACTACTCAAGGTGATACTCTGCATGGTCTTTGCTCGCAATGCAGCGATGGGGTTCAATCGCTGGGTTGACAGAGATATTGACGCCCTCAACCCACGAACTGTCAACCGCGAAATCCCTTCAGGCGTAGTCTCACCGCGCGGAGCACTCACCTTTGTGATCATAAACTCAATTCTCTTTATCGCGACTGCTTTTCTCATGAACAACCTCACGGGCTGGCTCTCGCCCGTAGCGCTCTTTGTTGTGCTCTTTTACAGCATCTGCAAGCGCTTCACTTGGGCAGCACACCTGTGGCTTGGGATTGCTCTCTCCATTGCACCTATGGGCGCTTATGCAGCGGTCTGCGCGGAGTTAAGCTCTACGGTTACCATACTCTCGGGTGTTGTGATGTGTTGGTGTGCGGGTTTTGATATTATATATGCTATGCAGGACCGCGAGTTCGATATGGGGTGTGGACTACACTCCATCCCTTCGAGATTCACGATACGAGGAGCTAAGGTATTCAGCATCACTCTACATATCGTCGCTGGTGCACTGCTTATCCTCTTCGCTTCGAAGATCGGAGGCGGAGCAGTTAAGTGGGCTGGCGTAGCACTCTTCGAAGTGGTTCTTTTTGCCCAACATATTGTAGCAAAACGCAATATCAACATCGCGTTCGCAACTCTTAATTCAATCGCTAGCATATTTCTCGCAATAGCTGTAATTTTCGATCTTTTGGCGGGTAATTAATTTGTAAATTTTTGAATAATAGTCTACCTTTGCCACCTATGAGACGAATTCTACTACTTGCAGCACTCATAGGAGTGACATTTTTTTCGCAAGCCCAACGCAGTGAGCTTGTAGACACGCTATCGAGCGTAACGGTAACCGCAATTAAACAGTCAATGGATCTATCCAAAGCACCCGCCTCGGTGAGTGTTATTGGAAGCAAGAAGATCGAGGAGGAGAGAATAACATCACTTCGTGATGCTTCAACCCTAACCCCTAATCTCCACATTCCAGATTATGGATCGCATATTACATCTTCGATCTACGTCAGAGGTCTAGGTGCTCGTATCGACCAGCCTGTTATGGGTCTCAATGTCGACAATGTACCTATGTTTAATAAGAATGCCTTTGATAGCGATATTATGGATATTGTGCGTATCGAGATCCTCAGAGGTCCACAATCAACACTCTACGGTCGTAATACGATGGGTGGCGTGGTTAATATATACACACTCTCACCATTCAACTTCCAAGGTATCAAGGGAGGCATAAGCTACGCTAGTGGTGGCGAAGTTAAAACACACGCTTCACTCTATGATCGCATTTCAGACAAGTTGGCATTCTCAGTCGGTGGATACTACAACTACAAAAGTGGACTCTTTACCAACGCCTACGACAACGAGAAGCTCGACTGGGAGCGTTCGGGAGGTGGTCGCCTAAGGGTTCAGTTCTTCCCTAAAAAGGAGACTTCAATCGACAATACATTCTCATTTTCAACACTTAAAGAGGGGGGATATCCCTACAAGCAGATTGATAGCGACGAGATATCGTACAACGATCCATCGTCATACGAGCGCAACATGGTTCACAACGCACTCACTGTAACACACCGCCACGACAAATGGCGCGCATCATCAATCACATCGCTTCAGTATCTCGACGATGCAATGACCCTCGACCAAGACTTCTCGCCCGACTCATTCTTCATAATGACTCAATCAACCAAAGAGTTCTCGGCAAGCGAGGATATCGTAGCAAGTTCTCGCTTCAACGGACCATACAACGCTAAATTTGGACTCTTCGGCTTTGTGCAACTACGTGACATCACCGCACCAGTTACCTTCCAAGAGGATGGAACGAGCGACATTATATCGTCTATGATCGAGGCAGGAATGCCCGCATCGTTCAGCCCAGCATTTGTAGGCGACAGTTTTGTTGTTGGTAGCGACTTTAAGTACAACACCTATGGTGGCGCTATCTACCACGAGTCAACCCTAGAGGCTGGTCGATTCACCGCAAAAATAGGCGCTCGCCTTGACTACGAGAAGAGTTCACTTGACTATCATAGCTACTCTTCTACGGCTCTCTCAATGACCAATCCATACACTGGCATGACAACAGAGACTCCAATAGATACAGATATCCAAGGCAAGCCATCAAAGAGCTACCTAGAGTTCCTCCCCTCGATGAGCATAAGCTACGAGTTTGGGGCTAACTCGTCTCTCTACACAACTGTTGCAAAGGGGTACAAGGCGGGTGGATTCAACACTCAGATCTTTTCGGATATCGTACGCGACGAGATGATGGCGTATACATCTGGTGGCGCCTACACCCCCGAGGATATCAAGAGTATGATAACCTACAAGCCAGAGTATAGCTGGAACTACGAGGCTGGCGTTCACCTAATATCCAAAGATCGCAAACTAAGAGCCGACGTGTCGGTTTTCTATATCGACACTCGCGACCAGCAGCTCACAGTATTCTTAGACGCAACATCCACAGGCCGCACCATGACCAACGCGGGACACTCTCGCAGCTGGGGAGTAGAGGCTAGCGCAGGCGCTATGCTTGGTGATTTTGAGTTAAATGGCTCTTATGGATACACCAATGCTAAGTTTATCGACTATAACGATAACCAAAGTGACTACTCAGGTAACTACGTTCCATACTCACCAACCAACACTGCGTGGTTCTCTGCTGCGTACAATATCCAGATATCAGACAGCTGTATCCTTAACAACATTCGTCTTGAGTGCAACAGCCGTGGCGTAGGCGAGATCTACTGGAATGAGGAGAACACTCGCAAGCAGCCATACTACACCCTGCTAGGTGGTGAGGTGAAGTTCGCTTTCAACAACTTCAACGTTGCCGTATGGGGCAAGAACCTGCTAGACAAGGAGTACAACACATTCTACTTTATGTCATACGGCAACGAGTATGTTCAACAGGGCAACCCTCGTATGTTTGGTGTATCGCTAGACTTCACACTATAATAAATAGATAAAAACACAACAATATGATTAAGCAAGAATACCTTCCATTTGTAGAAGAACTTATCGAACTATGTATCAAAGAGGATATCGGTGACGGTGACCACACTTCACTCTGCTGCATCCCCTCAAATGAACGCGGTAGCATGCAGCTACTCTGCAAACAAGAGGGTGTAATCGCAGGTATCGAGATCGCTCAAATGGTGCTCAACCGCCTAGATCCAGAGATGGAGTTTACTCAACTACTCGAAGATGGTGTTCGTGTGAAGCCAGGAGATGTCGCATTCAAAGTAAAGGGTGCGATGATAACTCTTCTTCAAGCGGAGCGCATACTACTCAACATCATGCAGCGCATGAGTGGCGTAGCTACGCAGACAGCTCACTACGTAGAGCTAGTGAAGGGTCTACACACCAGAATCCTCGACACTCGTAAGACAACTCCCGCAATGCGCGTACTTGATAAGATGGCGGTAAAGATCGGCGGTGGAGACAATCACCGTATGGGACTCTTCGATATGATCCTCCTAAAGGATAACCATATCGACTTCGCAGGAGGCGTAGAGCAAGCGGTGCGTGGTGCTAAGGAGTACCTAGCGGCTAAGGGCAAGAATATCCCCATCGAGTGCGAGGTGCGTTCACTAGAGGATATCGACGCAGTTTTCCGCGCTGGAGGCGTTGACCGCATCATGTTCGACAACTTCTCTCCTGCACTCACTCGCGAGGCTATCGCAAAGGTTGCAGGACGTTGCGAGACTGAGTCAAGCGGTGGCATAACTTTTGATACTCTGCGCTCGTATGCTGAGTGTGGTGTCGATTTCATATCTGTTGGTGCCCTCACTCACCAAATCAAATCACTCGACATGTCTCTAAAAGCAATTAAGGAGTAACGACTAAATAAACGAGAGGTGGGAAGCAAGGAGAGAGGAGATGCTTAAATTCAAAGATATAACACTTAGCGATAAGAGTACAATAGAGAGCTATACCCACTACGCAAAACATCGTAACTGCGACCTTAGTTTCGCAAATATATTTTGTTGGCAACCAGTATTCGAGAGTGCCTACGCCATCGTTGATGGATTTCTAGTTATTAGATTCCGAATTGGTGGCTCGGGCGAGATCGGATATATGCAACCTATAGGGTGCGAAGAGGCGGGCAGCTTCTCGCACCTTATTCCATCCCTCGCGGATGATGCCAACACCCTTGGGCAGCGTCTGCGACTTATAGGTCTACCCGAAGGGTGTGCCTCAAGGCTTCGGGGTGACTACTTCTCGCTATACTCCTCTCGCGATGACGAAGACTACATCTACCTTCGCGAGGATCTAGTAACCCTCCGCGGAAAGCGCTACCAGCCTAAACGCAACCATATCAACCAGTCACAAAAGCAACACTCACTCGAATACGTCGAGCTAAACACAGCGCTCTTTGATGAGTGTCTAGCGATGGACGCACGATGGCGAAGAGAGAATGGCGAACATAACAATATCGGCGAAGAGCAAGCTATTAAACGAGCTTTCGCACACTTCGAGGAGCTAGGGCTACGGGGCGGTGCTCTTATTGAGGATGGTCGCGTAGTTGCCTTCACGTACGGTTCTGCCATTAATAGCGACACCTTCTGTATCCACATCGAAAAAGCGGAACGGAGCATCATTGGAGCGTACACACTAATAAATAATCTCTTCGCGGAGTCCTTGCCGCAGCACTACACCTATATCAACCGCGAGGAAGATATGGGGATAGAGGGGCTTAGACGCGCGAAATTATCCTACCATCCACACTGCCTTGAGGCTAAATACACGGCAACGTACCTCAACCACGATGAACGTGAGTGTAAATACCTATGGCGCGAAGTGTTTGAAGATGATGATCGCTTTATTGACAATTTCCTCCACTGCTACTTCACACACGATGGTTTCATATCTCAATATAGCTCCAATAAGCTAGTATCAATGCTCCACATAGTAGATATGGAGTCCGAGGCTGGGCGCGTGGCCTACATCTATGCCGTAGCAACCAGCAAAGAGGTAAGAGGTAAGGGGCACGCATCTAAACTAATCAGGGAAGCTATTGAGAAGATAACTAATGATGGGTATAACTACGCGATTCTTATACCCAGCTCTGAAGAGTTGTTCGATTTCTACGCTCAATTTGGTTTTAAGCGCGGCGAGTGCGTTAGCTTCTCCACACCCGACTCATTCGATTTCGGAGGTGATGACCCATCACAAAACATCATCATGTACCTACCGATATCACCAAGTGTAGATAATACAACACACCCCTCCATCACACAGCTTATATATCGTAAGAGATAATAGGACACCCCCTGCTGCGGACAGCTTCTTGCACTGCCTCTTATTTTGTTTCTTACTGCCCTGCGCGGGCAGCGGCGGGGTGCTCCCCGCAGAGCTAAACTTTTGTATTGCATCTGTTAATCAGTGTTAAGTGTTTATAAGATAAAAAGTATTAGATGATTATCCAAATTTATTTGAGATAATCATCTAATACTTTTTATTGTAGAACGCAGTTCTTAAACCAGACCGCTACAAAAGAAAAGCTCCGCGGGGAGCACCCCGCCGCTGTCCGCGCAGGACAGTCCTCGGTAAAAACCAATGACTAACCACTAAAAACTAGTCACTATACGTGCCTCTCGCGTAAGTGTACCCATAAGACAGATCATAGAGAGTATCTGTATAACCATCATACTCTAGGGTATAATCATCAAAAATACCTTGCAGGTAGACCATATCGCAGGGATAGTCATAAACATACTCGTATGTTCCGCTATCGACAGCTATACCAGTGTTGTTGTTATACATCGTAAACGTAACCGTATTGAATTTTATGTAGTAATCATTATTACCATAGTTCTCTGTTACCCAAAGGGTTCTATCCAGAGGAAATGCGATATCGTGAACCTCACTACAACCAACGAATGAGAATGCCGCTACAAATAGTAGTGCAATTTTTAAAGCTATTTTTTTCATCTGCTAATTATTTATAAAACAAGATGATACCCGACTATGTAATAATACGCAGTCGGATATCATCATTATTTCAAGCAATAACTCTCGCAAAAGAGAGGCTACTACTTGTTTACACTACTCAACAACCTTAGCTGCCAAGAACTCGCGGTTCAAGCGAGCAATATGTGAAATCGAGATCTTCTTAGGACACTCAGCTTCGCAAGCACCTGTATTAGTACAGTTACCAAAACCAAGCTCATCCATCTTTGCAACCATCGCCTTAGCACGACGAGCACCCTCAACACGACCCTGTGGAAGTTTTGCAAGTGATGATACACGCGCTGCAACGAAGAGCATAGCCGAACCGTTCTTACATGTCGCAGCACAAGCACCACAACCAACACATGCCGCAGCATCCATACTCTCCTCAGCATCAGCCTGAGAGATTGGAATAGCGTTAGCATCAGGTACTGAGTTTGTACGTACTGATACGTAACCACCCGCCTGAAGTATCTCATCATAAGCGTAGCGATTAACTACAAGATCCTTGATTACAGGGAACGCAGCCGAACGCCATGGCTCGATGGTGATAGTCTCGCCATCCTTGAACTTACGCATATACATTTGACATGTTGTCACAGCGCTCTCTGGTCCGTGTGCATGACCATTGATGTGAAGTGAGCACATACCGCAGATACCCTCGCGGCAGTCGTGGTCGAAAGCTACTGGCTCCTCGCCCTTGTGGATCAACTCATTGTTAAGGATATCCAATGTCTCCAAAAACGATGTGTCTGCAGAGATATCAGAGATTGGATACTCAACAAAACGACCCGCAGATTTTGCGTCTTTTTGACGCCATATTTTGAATGTAAAATTCATCTTCTTAAGAATTTAATGTAAACGTCTAAAAAACTTAATCTTTGTAGTTACGCTGTGCTGGCTTAACAAACTCGTAGTTGAGCATCTCCTTGTGAAGTATTGGTGCTTTGTCCTCACCTTGGTACTCCCAAACAGCTGCATATACAAACTCCTCGTCGTTACGTTTAGCCTCACCCTCAGCAGTTTGGTGCTCCGAGCGGAAGTGACCTCCACAAGACTCCTCACGGTTAAGACCGTCACGAGCCATAAGCTCACCCATCTCCAAAGCGTCCACTAGACGTAGCGCCTTCTCCAAATCTTGGTTGAAGCTCATAGGCTCGCCTGCAACTTTAAGATCCTTCCAGAACTCCTTGCGAAGTGCCTGGATCTCAGTGATCGCACGCTCCAAAGACTCTTTAGTACGAGCCATACCTACATTCTCCCACATGATGTGACCCAACTTCTTGTGGATATCATCAACAGTTTGTGTACCCTTGATTGAGAACAACTTCTCGATCTTAGCCTTAACCTCAGCCTCAGCCTCATCAAACGCCTTAGTCGCTGTTGAGACTTTAGGAGCTTGGATCTTCTTAGCTAGGAAGTCACCAATAGTGTATGGAAGTACGAAGTAACCATCCGCAAGACCCTGCATAAGAGCCGATGCACCAAGACGGTTAGCACCGTGGTCTGAGAAGTTAGCCTCACCAATACAGTACAAACCTGGGATTGATGTCATAAGGTTGTAGTCAACCCACGTACCACCCATTGTGTAGTGAACCGCTGGGAAGATCATCATTGGCTCCTTGTATGGATTAGTGTCGGTGATCTCCTCGTACATATCGAAGAGGTTACCGTAACGCTGCTCGATTACCTTCTCACCCAAACGCTCGATAGCTGATTTGAAGTCAAGGAATACAGCGAGACCAGTCTCATTAACACCAAAACCTGCATCACAACGCTCCTTTGCAGCACGCGAAGCAACGTCACGAGGCACAAGGTTACCGAAGGCTGGGTAGCGACGCTCTAGGTAGTAGTCACGATCCTCCTCCTTGATTTGTGAAGCCTTAAGGGTTCCAGCACGTAGAGCCTTAACATCCTCGATATTCTTTGGCACCCAGATACGACCGTCGTTACGAAGAGACTCAGACATAAGCGTAAGCTTCGACTGTTGAGTTCCGTGAACTGGGATACATGTAGGGTGAATCTGTGTAAAACATGGGTTTGCAAAAGCAGCACCCTTACGGTAGCACTGGAACGCAGCAGAACCGTTAGAGTTCATTGCATTAGTTGATAGGAAGAATACGTTACCGTAACCACCCGTTGCAAGAACCACTGCGTGAGCACCATAACGCTCGATCTCACCTGTGATAAGGTCACGAGCGATGATACCACGAGCCTCGCCCTCCTCAACTACGATGTCTAGCATCTCGTGACGTGGGTAACTCTTAACAGTACCCGCTGCAATCTCCTTATTAAGGACTGAGTAAGCACCCAACAAAAGCTGCTGACCAGTTTGACCACGAGCGTAGAATGTACGCGATACCTGCGCACCACCAAATGAACGGTTATCCAAAAGACCGCCGTACTCACGAGCGAAAGGTACACCTTGAGCTACACATTGGTCGATAATAAGGTTTGCTACCTCTGCAAGACGATATACATTAGCCTCGCGAGCGCGGTAGTCACCACCCTTAATTGTATCATAGAAAAGACGATATACAGAGTCGTTATCATTACGATAGTTCTTCGCTGCGTTGATACCTCCCTGTGCTGCGATAGAGTGAGCACGACGAGGTGAATCTGAGATACAGAAGATCTTAACGTTGTAGCCTAGCTCACCGAGTGAAGCAGCAGCAGAGGCGCCACCTAGACCAGTACCAATAACTATTACATC
>JBCQVD010000081.1:0-10078 GCA_047173405.1 Rikenellaceae bacterium | reverse complement strand
TTATCGCTTAGGCGGAATAAATTTGAGCCTGGCTCCGATTTGTTTCGCCTTTTCTTATGTCCCTATAGTTTCTTGACCTCAATTCAGTTGCATTTGCAGGTTGAATTCAGCATGATTGTTACCAATAATCTGTATTGGAATATTGTTGTTCTTAACAAACATGAAATTTGAGACCAGGTCTTTATATATATTAAACGACATAGAATGCGTCTCTTTAAAAAATATTGATCTTTCGACATAAACTCTGTTCGCAAATGTAGCACCATTGAAAGTTACAACAAACAATAAAGCGTATGCAATAAATCTAAACGATTTGCATTTTATGGACACCTCAATCAATATCAAAAATAAAACATATATAAAAACAACTGAAAATATCATAGCTTCATGAAATACACCACTCGAAAGAAATGTAGCAATATTTATAGCTAAAGGCATTAAAAATAGAATTATCAACAGTAATGATAAATTTATAGCTGATATATTAGAGTGTTTTATTTTATAAACTCCAAGTATTAATGCATATATCGCAATCGATACACTCACCACAAAAGAAGAAATATAAAGATTCCCAGCATACGGAAATAAATAATACTTTATAACATTCCAATAAGTCACAAACAACGTTGAACCTATAGAATTATAATTGAACCTAAAAACAAGTTCAACATTATTATGAGAATTTGCAATATTTATATTTGCTAGAAATGCAACTAATTTATATAAGAAAAAATATGCAAATCCAGCTAATGCTAATGTTATGATTACCTTTAGTGATTTTTTTATTATTTCACTACTATGTCTACCATCTAATATTTCTCTAATTATTGAAATCATAAGCAACATTATAGCTACACTCATATATGGTTGATAAAGTCCACAACACAAAGCGAATGGCACTGAAGCAACAATATATCCATATCTAAATTTATTGAATATATAGACTCCAACAGACGCAAACAATACAGATAACATAAATGGGTCTAATTCATGAAAGAATAAAACGTTAGTTGTTATATATGATATTGAAGTTATTATCAATGCGCTTATAAGATATATATTGATCCTATTCTTAATATATAAAGTCTTAGCAATAACATAAGAAGATAAACCTACAAATATTAGAGATAAAGTTCCGTTTATAAGCGGAATGTTATCATAACCTCTGAGGGGAATGGTTATGGCCTGCATAAACCGACCTATGCTAATCTTCCAAAACACATCTGTATCTTGATAATAATATTGTAACGAATCATGGCAATACACTGGATTAAAGAAGTTAGAGCCATGTACTATAAATCCAAAAAGCACAGCAAAGATGATGCTCTTTTTGATAAGTGGTAGGTCAATATCCGCCTTTATTTGTTGTAGATATTTATTCATGTTGTTTATCTATTTTGTTTCTCTTCGTTATATTCGCGCACGACGTATGTTGGGCGAGATTTGGTTTCGTTAAATATGCGACCTATGTACTCGCCGAGGATACCTATTGAGAGTAGCTGGATGCCCCCTAAAAAGAGTATTGCGATGAGTATTGTAGGGAATCCTTGGACATCATCACCGTAAAATATCGTCTTAAAAAAGATGAAAATCATATAAATAAATGCCCATAACGAGATTAGCGAACCAATAATTGTAGAGATGCGCAGAGGCGTAGTTGTAAATGATGTAATACCCTCAATGGCAAGATCTAGGAGTGAGAAAAAGTTCCATGCCGATTCGCCCGCCACACGATCCTGACGATCAAAGAGCAGCTCATATTTACGAAAACCAATCCAACAGAACATGCCCTTTGTGTATCTCTCACTCTCACGCAGCTGCTTTAAGACATTGATACATGAGCGGTCAAGAAGTCTAAAGTCTCCTACGTTTTCGAGCACATCAAAGCGTGCACTACGTTGTAACATGCTATAAAATGCGAGTGAAAATTTTCGGCGCAACCAACTCTCAGCACCTCGGCTCTTACGTTTAGCGTAGACATCATCATAGCCCTCCTCCCACTTTGCGATCATCTCGGGAATGAGTGATGGTGGATCTTGAAGATCGGCATCAAGGATAATCACAGCATCACCCGTTGCAAAATCAAAACCTGCAAGCATAGCTGCCTCTTTACCGAAATTACGTGATAGATCCACGATATTAACACGAGGATCTTTATCTCGCAACCCCTTTAATACAGCAAGTGTACCGTCTGGACTTCCGTCATTTACAAAAAGTAACTCCCATTGGTAACTGTCTATTTGAGATATAACTCTTGTTAACTCTTCATAGAGAGGGTGTAGAGTCTTCTCTTCGCGATAACAAGGTACAAGTATTGTAATCTTTTTCATACTATTAGTTGAATAATTTTGATTTAAAAACAAAGCGTACAAGTATAAAATTTACAGGTATAGCGATCATAAATACAGGTATTGGGGCAATCTGTTCATTTAATCCAAGTTGTATAAATAGATTGAGTAGCGTGACGTGGAGTCCCAAATTTATAAGATGGCTAAGTGCAAATCCGAGAACTTTCCGAAAAGAGACACTGCTTTGAAAAGTGAATCTTGCAGAGCAGTAGAAATTAACACAAAAGCTAACTAAATAGCCGACTACATAAGCAATATTAGTGGCTATTAAATATAGCAGAAGTAGATAGACCGCATAGTGAATAGCTGTTGCTAAAATACCAACAACAACAAAGCGTATAAACTCCTTTACGCGTTGGTCTTGCAGTATTGTTTTTACTCTATTTAACATTATATTTTCAGTATTGTTCTCATTGTCTCATTTACCACCTCTACACGATACTTTGTGTGGCAATAATCATATGAAGCGTCCCCCATCTCTTGGATCAGCGCTGGATTCTCTATAATATGTATCATAGCATCAGCAACAGCTTGCGCAGAGCGTACATCCACAAGGAAGCCATTCTTAGTGTTTTGTACCGTTTCACGACACCCTGGCACATCCGTTGTAATAATAGCTCGCCCCATAGCCATCGCTTCGAGCACAGTGCGAGGTGTCCCCTCTCGGTATGATGGAAGGACGTAGACTGACGACATAGCGATAAAACTAGGTACGTTGTCGGTCTCGGGGAAGTAATCGAACACCCCACTATCAATATATTTTGCTCTAAACTCAGCTTCATCAACAGAGTCTTGGATATTCTCAAATGCCCCTAAGAAGATAAACCTAATATCGCTATATTTAGATTTTACCATACGTGCAGCCTCAGCATACTCCATAACGCCTTTACTATACATCGCTCTTGAGAGCATGAAAAATGTTAATTGCTCTGGATATGGTGCTCTTGTGAAACGACTCATATTTACTCCAGATCCATTTACAAGGTTACATTTACTATCCTTCACCAGACCATTTGCGACAAACTCGGAGCGGTCGTCTCTATTTTGAAAAATGACGTTGTCGGCACACCATAGACCAATCTTGTATAGAATCAAAACTAAAGACTTCAGAAGTTTTGCTTTGCGGCTTTTTGAGATGAATAGATACCCAACACCAGTAATCATGGAGTTTATAGATTTCACACCCGACAACCGCGCAGCTATTGCTCCATAGATAACAGGCTTCACGGTGTAGCCCAATGTCACCGAAGGTTTAACCCTTCTAAAGAGTTTAATAAGAGCTAAAAGATATTTAATATCTGATGTAATGCTCACTCCATTCTTATCATTTGCGATCTCTACAAACTCAGCACCTAGCGCCTCAATTTTATCTACATCAATACGATTTGGCCCTGTTACATATACTTTATACCCTTGGGTTACAATCTCTTCGATTAGCTCGCCTCGGAAATTATATGCTGTTCTATTCTTCGGTGATACAAGTACAAATGTTTTATTTCGCATCTAAGAATCGCTTTAAATTAGTGATTATTACTCGCTCCAAACGCTCAGCATTCCTCTCCGAAACAAAAGAGTTATGAGGTGTTATGATGATATTATCATAATCCCATAGCTTGGAATCTTTAGGCAGAGGCTCACTCTCAAAGACATCAAGAGCTGCACCTCGAAGTACTCCGCTATCAATGGCTGAAACAAGTGCATCCTCGTCGATTACTGCCCCGCGCGATATATTAACTACGATTGCCCCGCGCTTCACGATAGAGAAAAACTCACCATTAAAAAGATGGTATGTCTCGTCGGTAAGCGGCAGTGTAAGAATTATTATATCGTACCTAGGCGCGATATCAAATAGTTGGGATATAAGATAATTGGCATTGACGTACTCTGAACTAACGTCAAATTTATCAACTGCATCTACCGACACCCCCATTGCGTAGAGACGCTTTGTAACCTCGACTCCGACACTCCCGAAACCAACAACAAGTGCCCTCTTTGCATATAGTTCAATAATATCACGATCTTTGCACCACTCTTTTTGCAGCTTATTTTGTGTAAAATGAAAGCTGTTTTTATATAGAGACAAAATGCCACTCAGTGCCCATTCTGCCATTGGAATACTATATACACCACGAGCATTATGAAGCACAATGCTGCGATCTGCGATTTTGTCCATTGGTAGGCGGTCTAAACCTGCGCTTGTTACCTGTATATATTTAAGCGATGCAAAACGGTCAATATCATTATGAAGAAAGAGACCATTACATATCACCATATCTACATCTGTATATAGATCATCGACGCGCTCTAACTCATTTTGTATATACAAAACCTCTAGCCCCAAAGCCTCTATTTGAGTTCTTAGAGTATCGCTTAAGCGAAGTGCCCCCGTGATCGCTATGCTTTTTGCCATTATTTTCTGCTTACAATATCGTTAACTACGTCTGTGACAGATGAGTGATTCTCCGAGTATAGCTGATTGTCACATGGGACATGTTTTAGTATCGACTCAATAATACGCATGTGTGTGAGTTCCTTTTTAAATATGCTACTCAACTCCTGCTTATCTGTGATAACTGCTGAATTACAGAATGTTCGTGAAAGGATCACACATGTAGACCCCAAGCGATAGTGTTCAATTATCACACGCTCACCAGGTAACATCCCCTCTCCTACTCTTGCCACACCTCCAAAACCATAAGGCTTGCCCGTAGCCTTCAATTTTGTGACAATATCGTCTAGGAGTCCATTTATCAGAGGTTCGAACATAAACTTCATCTTGTAGTCCAAATGAAGGTCATTTAGCCCCACGTAGTACTCATCAACACCCTCTACACTTAATATCTCATCGAGGTTTTCAATCGCCTCTTTGCTCTCTATCAACAGACAACACTTGGCTCTACGATCTACAAACTGTACAAATTGCTGCACCTGCTCTGCTCGTTGAAAGTACGGCAACATAATTATATCTGCCCCAGCCTCGACGATTTTATCTATCTCCTGCATTGAACCGCTATGTATTGGATTAGAGCGAACTAGCAACTCGTGGTCGGGCAACATAACACCTTTAATCGCTCGAACGTCACTAACTGTATGTTTTGACTGCACAGTATCCATCCCTCCTTGTCGATCCCCCTTGCCGATATACTCCATATCAACAAAAATACGATCTACACCGCTCTGCATAGCTATTGCTGCAACCTCTGGATCCGAGGTAATATACATTAATTTAAGCATTCTATTTTGCGTTATATTTATTACCCTTATAATTATTTAATCCATTCTCTTGGAGGTACTCACTAAATATCTTGGCACCTCGATAGTTCACATGCCCAATATCAGAGTAACATGAATCTGCTAGCGGGAAATCAGAAAAATCAAAATACTCAATATGTGGAATATACTTCGCCATAAGGGAGTCATACCCTCTACGGTCAGAGTATCGATCAATCTTATGTTTAGGGAAGTTGAAAAGTATTAACTTCACCCCCTTGCTCTCAAGATAGTCAGACATCCTGTTAAGGTATTCAAACGATAGTGATGTAGTATCAATATCGGCACCTCCAGGAGTTGTATACTCTTCTCTTTTTATTGACTCCTCTAAGGCATCTCGTGTGAGAGGTAGAAAACCTCCATACCCTTTACTTCTTACATCACCACTCTTACCATTAAAGTAACTCAAAATTAACTTCAAGTTTGCAATCGAGAAGGGTGCTCGAAGTGCGTGATAGAAGAAGTTAGGCACATCGACCATCGGCATCATATCGTAATATGTTGCCCGTAGAATTGACGAGGGAAGATGAATTCTGAAGTAATCTTCATTGTAAATTATGAAATCATCATAAGCTCGCGATGTATAACCTACATGAAATGACTGCAACACTGTGTCTATGTGGGGGTTCTGCTCAATTACGTCACGAAGCATCATATACGAATATGGAACACCTCGCCCTGAGCGTGATAAATTTATCGCAGAGGTAAAGATGCTATCATCCACAGACCCTTCAGGGTATGAATCACCAATAACAACAATATGCCTTTGAGGTTCTATCTCCAGAGGAACTTTTTGAATAAGATACTTCGATACGACAAATAAAAGTACCAATACAAAAAACGCCACTACTGCATATTGGATAGTTCTAATTATAAATCTTTTCACTTAATTCTATATTTAAAATTGAAAATATATAAACGCTGCACCTTGACCTCCAAAATAGAAGGTAAGTAGCAAAATACAAATATACACTATACCCCTTACTGGTGCTGAAAGCTTTGATTTTGATATATCAAGACCAAACTCTTGATTGCGATTTATCCACTCTATTATCAATAATACAAATATTCCAAGTGAACCGAAAGCAAATGGAGGTGTATTACTGATTGTTGGTGGTGATAATAGTGAACTATTAAATATACCTACTATATACCCTACTGCTTGCGAGATATTCTCGGCTCTAAATATTATCCACCCAATAACAACAAGGGCGAATGTACCCAATATCCCAAGCAGCTCTCTTAGGGTTGGAAATATTCGCCCTTGCGCTATCGCATTTGTATATTTTCGATTCTGACCCAAAAGTAAAAGAGGAAGAAACAGAAGAGCATGAAAGAATCCCCACGCAATAAATGTCCAGTTAGCACCGTGCCAAAAGCCGCTAACGGTAAAGATGATAAATGTGTTACGTACAGCCCTCCATTTACCGCATTTAGAGCCACCTAGCGGTATATAGAGATAGTCACGAAACCATGTGTTTAGCGATATATGCCATCTGCGCCAAAACTCAGCTATATCGCGAGAGAAGTATGGGAAATGAAAGTTTCGCCTTAGATTGATACCAAATAGCCTAGATACTCCAATGGCAATATCTGAGTAGCCCGAGAAATCACCATATATCTGAAATGCAAATAATACACCTCCAAGAAGGAGTGTGGAGCCACCTAAATTTTCGTAATTACCGAATATCTCATTTACCGTAACGGCACAATTATCAGCAATCATTATCTTCTTGAATAGACCCCACAATATCTGCCTCGCTCCATCCACCGCTTTGGTGTAATCGAATACACGCGGCTTATAAAATTGAGGTAGCAGGTTTGTTGATCGTTCGATAGGTCCTGCCACTAACTGCGGAAAAAAGCTCACAAAGGCGAAGAAACTCACAACGTCATGGGTTGGTTCTATGCTCTTTCGATAGACATCTATTGTATAACTTATAGCCTGAAAAGTATAGAACGATATTCCAACAGGTAACAATACATCAAGCGTCACCCAATCTAGCGCAAACCCAAAAGATGCAAATAGCCTCTCCAGGTTATCACTGAAAAAGTTGAAATACTTAAACGCTGCTAAGATAAGTAGATTTATGGTTATATTCGTTGCTGATACATACTTAGCCCTTTGTGGTGCACTACTCTCCCTCGCCTTATCGATATAGATACCACTTAAGTAACTACACAGCGATGTAAAGGCAATAAGGATGAGAAACCGCCAATCCCACCACCCATAAAATAGGTAACTCACCACAACGACAAAGAGATTTTGCATCTTTGTCTTGCGCCCAAAAACAAACCAGTATATAAGAAATACTATGGGTAGAAATATCGCAAATTCGTAAGAATTAAATAGCATGCTCTAAAATTTTATCATTTTGAAAGGTTTGTCATTTATCAACGATGCCGTGAATGGGAATCCACTAGGAAACATATTGCCTGTGCACAGAAGATAGACCCTCTCAGCTCCCGCGATCATCAAACTTAATATGAAACTTGACACCCAACTCACGACACGCCATATAGGTAAAAACAGCACCTCTTATTCTGTCGGACAGACCACACTTGAAGAAGCGTCCGTCAACCATATAGATAACCCTCTTGGTATGGTATGGTCGGCTGTATAGAATTTCTTCAATACTGACGTCTCTCGTTGTATAAACTCATCGCGTCTAAATATCAGATTGATATATATCGCAATAGTGTTTATTATATTGTTATCTTTGATCGACGCCCAGATCTTTCGCAACACTACCTTCACAATCTATACATTTTCATTATCTTTATTAGCCACAACACTCCACACCGTCAAAAAGATAATCTTTAAGTCAAACATAAAGGAGCACCTCTCAACATACTCGGCATCATACTCGAAGCGTTTATCCCACTCCACAGTCTTACGACCATTGACTTGCGCCCACCCTGTAACCCCTGGACGTACCTCAAAACGCGTTAGCCCCTTCTCGGGATACTCACCCCACTTATATGGGTGGTATGTGAGCACTGGGCGCGGACCAACAAGTGACATATCGCCTTTGATAATATTTATAAATTGAGGCAACTCATCAATGCTCGTAGCCCTGATTATACGTCCTACCTTTGTCACACGAGCATCCCCTTTAAATGAGTAGACACCAGTGCCTTGACTCTCCGCTCCGACACACATTGATCTAAACTTATACATCTTAAATGGCTTACCGCCTCGACCTAGTCGCTCCTGTATAAACAGCGCCCCACCCTTAGATTCAATGCAGATAAGGATCCATGTAATGATCAATACTGGAGACAATACCATGAGCCCCAAGATCGAAACAACAATATCGAATGTTCGTTTAATAAAGTTATACATCGTTAATTAGTTTATGCGTCGGTATAAATATATGTTAGCTCTTGGTGTGTTTTCATGAGAATGAACAAGTTCATAATTTTCTAACAGCTGTTTGAAAGATTCTAAATTTGAATCCTCTCGACTTATACCTGATGCCACCCACTTTACATTTGTTGTACTATGAAAATCATCTAGATACTCTTTATATGGGGGATAAAATGAGTAGATTTCATTAAAGTGAAAGAACTTACCTACGGGATTAATTCTTTGTCTAATCAAAGGTATCATATTTAATTGTAGCTGATAAGAGTATATTTGATCCCTTTCACTCTGCGGTATAAAATCGAGGAAATGCTCCAGCTCTTTATACTCTTTCTCTCTTTGAGCTTTGTAGCTACTACTATATATAACTTTTACATTATCTAACGTAGTGGATATTATCCTCATAAGAGACCCTGTATTTAGAGTTGAAAATAACAAAAAGAATATTAAAAGTATTCGAGAGGTATTATCTCGACATATTTTGTAAGTTAATATTACTGCCATTAAAAATAGTGGTAGCATAGAGGTAAAATAGTGACCATACCCTCGGCTTCCTATATGCAGTATTATCATCAACAAAGACGATGGTATTAAATAAAAACTATATTTTACATGAAATTTACGATCATAAAGCAACGACAATAGAATTACATAGAACGCAGGTAGCATCTTCACGATATTAGATTGAATATCAACATTCGCTGAGCCACCTCCAAGATAAACAATATTAAAAATATATGCATCATCAATCATTGCCCATAGTGCGCCTTTACTATAAAAATATAATAAGGTAGGAGCAACAATTGTTAAGAATCCACCCAAAAGTATGATTCCATTAAGAAATAACTCTATAAAGTTTCGCCTAAGAAGCATATGAATTATAAACCCTATTATTAGTCCACAGTTTACAACTCCATTATTTGGACGTATCAGAAATACTATGGCTATGCAAATTCCATATATAAAACTATATTGGAATTACCTATCCCAGATGCAGACAAAGTTAAGCAACTTTTTTGTTAATACCAAATCTATCATTCCAAAATTCTGTTATCGTCTGGTTGCCTAGTGCTGAGTGCCTTCTAGAACGGTT
>JBCQVD010000080.1:0-10172 GCA_047173405.1 Rikenellaceae bacterium | reverse complement strand
CCGCTCTGCCGCGAGGCTCTGAGCGATGTCTTTTCGGCGGGCGCTTCGCGCGCTATTATCGGCAGCTTGGCGGTTCGTGAACCAGAGCTTTTCGAGGCGTGGTTGGAGGAGTTCGGTGGCGAGCGCGTAGTGCTAGGAGCCGATTTGAAGGGCGACAAGGTGGCGATCCAAGGGTGGTTGGAGGAGTCTGAGCTTACAGCCTCGGACCTATTTAACCGCTTTATGCCTAAGGGTCTACGCCATGTTATCACCACCGATATCTCGCGCGATGGTATGATGTGTGGCGCAGCGACGGATCTATACATCAAACTCCAAAACGAGTTCCCTGCGCTCAACGTTATAGCGAGTGGCGGTATCAGCAAGATGGCCGATATCGAGGAGCTTGAGGCGGCTAGTGTAGGTAGTGTAATCGTTGGTAAAGCCCTCTACGAGGGGGGTATAACGCTTAAAGAGTTGAGTCAATGCTTGCAAAGAGAATAATCCCATGCCTCGATATCAAGGAGGGGCAGACAGTTAAAGGTATCAACTTCTTGGAGCTACAAAATGTAGGCGACCCCGTGGAGTTGGGTGCTAAATATGCAGCCGATGGAGCTGACGAGTTGGTATACCTCGATATCAGTGCGACATTCGAGGGGCGTAACACCTTCACGGACCTTGTAACGCGTATCGCCGAGAGGATCAACATCCCATTTACTGTGGGTGGCGGTATCTCATCTCTTGCCGATGCGGAGCGCCTGCTAGGTGCTGGTGCCGACAAGATAACAGTCAACAGCGCAGCGGTGGCGAACCCGTCACTAATCGACGATATAGCATCTAAGTATGGCTCACAGTTTATTGTCGTGGCTATCGACGCCAAGACCGTTGAGGGTGAGTGGCGAGTGACAACACATGGTGGTAAGAAGTTCTCCGAGCGCGAGCTATTCACCTGGGCACGCGAGGCTTACGAGCGCGGTGCGGGCGAGATACTCTTCACCTCAATGGATCACGATGGTACTAAGAGCGGCTACCCTTGCGACTCGTTTGCACGTTTGGCAGAGCTGCCTATTCCCATCATCGCTTCGGGTGGTGCTGGTACTAGCGACCATATTGCCGAGGTGCTAACCGTGGGCGGTGCTGACGCGGCACTGGCGGCAAGTATCTTCCACTACAACGAAATACCAATACCCACACTCAAGGAGTATTTGAGAGGGCAAAATATATGTGTTCGATAAAATTTAAAGATATGAAAATTCAAGCAAAGAGATTCGAAGAGTTCGCCCTCGATAAGTTGGTCGATGGTTTGATTCCTGTAATTATCCAAGACGACCGCACTCTGGAGGTGTTAATGTTGGGCTATATGAACGCTGAGGCATACGCTAAGAGTGTTGAGGAGGGGCGTGTAACATTCTTTAGCCGCACAAAGCAACGTCTTTGGACTAAGGGCGAGGTGAGCGGTAACTTTCTTGAGATTGTCGAGGTGCGCGACGATTGCGACTACGACACTCTCCTCATTCGTGTTATCCCCAACGGACCAACATGCCACACTGGAGCACGTAGCTGCTTCCGTCAAGATGGTGACACCAACGAGGGCTTCATCCGCCTGCTAGGTGCCTTTATCAAGACTCGCCACGAGCAGATGCCCGAGGGTTCTTACACCACAAAGCTCTTTAATAAGGGAGTCAACACCATCGCCCAAAAAGTTGGCGAAGAGGCCGTTGAGACTGTTATTGAGGCTGTAGCGGGTAACTATGACGATATGATCTACGAGGCTTCGGATCTGATCTATCACCTCCTAGTGCTCCTAGAGTCTACGGGTCACTCAATCGCAGACCTAGAGACAGAGCTAGTAAAGCGCCACTCGTAGAGGGTTAAAGAATTCCTGAGAACTACCTTTAGCTCTGCGGGGTGCTCCCCGCGGAGCTTTTCTTTTGTTTTGCGGTTTTTTGGATTATACCTAAAGTTATAATATTTCAAAGGGATAGTTGATTACTTCAAATGTATTTGAGTAACCAACCATCCCTTTAAAATTTATCAAACACTCTTGTGTTTGAACCGAAAAACCGAAGTAATCGTTGATTATTTAGTGTTGAGCGTTAAATGTTAAGAAACTAACCGCTTAACACTTAACATTAAACACTCAACACTAATCGCTGAACATCTCGCTTGTTGAGCAAACGGATGTTTGCGTCTATGTGATTATAGGAAATAGGGACAAAGCTTGCTTTGGGTTCCTATTTCGTGTAATCACAACAAATCAAAAGTTGATTTATAAGCAAGCGCAAGATAAGAATAGCTCTGCGGGGAGCACCCCGCCGCTGCCCGCGTAGGGTAGTCCTCGGAAATATAAAAGTTCCCCACCTGTCATAAGCTGTCCTCAATTTTTACCTGACTACAATATATTTCGTGCTAAAGACTTGCATGGTAATTAAATTTATGTTATCTTTGCACCACTTAAAAAGTTTTATAATAAACTTCTTTAGAGTGTCGGGCCCATAGCTCAGTTGGTTAGAGCAGCGGACTCATAATCCGAAGGTCGCGGGATCATGCCCCTCTGGGCCCACAAAAGTCGCTTAGTTTTGATGCTAGGCGACTTTTTTTGTGTCTAAAACTCAGGTTATAGTTGCTGTCAGACAAAAAAAGCTCCGCAGGAGATTTCCCACGGAGCTTTTCTAGCGACTATATACTTATTTAAATCGAACCCAGTCGATATTGAATAGTTGACCGTTGCCTTTGAATGTGAAGTATAGATCCTTAACACCGTTTGGAGCGTACTCAATAGCTGTTGAGGCTTGCTTGTATGTCTCCCACGAGCCAGTTGTAGGTAGCTCGATAGAGGCTATGACCTTACCCTTCTCGCTGCCTTCGCGAACTTCGAGTGTGCCGCCAGCTGTAGCCGAAGAGAATGCAACCTCGATACTCTTTTCGGCACCACTAAAGCGCACCTTGTTGAATGTGAGCCACTCGCCAGCTTTAGCCTTTGAGATGTACCAGTTTGCTATCTTTGCCTCTTTGTTTTGTCCGATGGCTGTCCCTGCACTCTTAGTGCTGTAACGGTCTATATCCATACGCTTGGTGGCGTCGCAGATACCGATGCCACGCATTGTAGGGGTTACCTTTTCGATCTTGCCCTTGCCCGAGAAAGTGACGTAATCGGCACATATTGAGCGTTGCTTATCTTTGCCGCTGATATCGTTGTGGTGGTAGAATAGTATCCACTCGCCTTTGTACTCAACGAGTGAGTGGTGGTTCGTCCAACAGTTGTTCCACTTCTCCATAAAAGAGTCTACGTACTTAAATGGACCTAGCGGCTTTTTACCTACTGCGTATACAAGGTCGCAGTTACCATTGAGGCTGCACGAGAATGTGAAGTAGTACTTACCGTTGCGCTTGAACATGAAAGATGCCTCCTTGTATTTTGAGGGTAGACCCTCGAAGCGAACGATCTCGCCCTCTATTTCGAGCATATTATCTTGCAGACGTGCCCCCACAAGGCTATTGTTTGCACCACCTCCCCAGTAGAGGTACGCCTTACCATCATCATCAATAAAGGCGTTGGGGTCGATACCACTAATGCGTTGCATGAAGTTCTCGTGGATAGTATATGGTCCTTCAGGCTTTGTAGCCGTAGCAACACCAACACGGCGGAAGTTACCCTTTGACTTCTCTTCTGGTTTGTTCGGGAAGTAGTAGTAGAACTTTCCATCCTTCTCGATGCAGCAAGGTGCCCACATAGCGTAGGCATCTTTATCGCCCCAAGGTACATTGACCTGATCTATCTGGCGCCCGTGGTCGGTCCAGTCGATAAGGTTTTCCGATGAGAAGATATGGTAGTAGGGCATACTAAAGCCATTCTCTGCGGGGCTATCGGGGTCAATAACATCGGTCGATGGAAAGACAAAGAGTTTGCCATTGATAACGCGTGCTGTGGGATCGGCTGTAAACATGTGTTTAACAACGGGGTTACCCGCGCGTGTCATATCCTTTGTGTCGACCTCCGTGATTGTGACCTTAGATGCTTGAGTGGCTGTTGCAGAGAGTAGTACTCCAACTGCTAGAAGTAGTTTAAATTTCATTATTTTTAAATTGATTGTTGTTGCCAAATAAGTGCTGCTGCGCCAATTACAGCGACGTTGCGATCCTGGATGCCGCTCTCGAGGAGCTTTATCTTACCTCTAAAGGCGGGCATCATATTCTCCTCCATATATTTGAGTGTTGGCTCAAGTATCAACTCGCCCGCCTTGGCAAGACCACCAAAGAGGATGAACGCCTCGGGCGAGAATACAACCGCCATTGTCGAGAGTGCTTCGCCGAGCTTCTCGCCAGTGAACCTGAACGCCTCGAGGGCTATTGGATCACCCTTCTTAGCTGCGTGGTAGAGCATCGCGGAGTCTAAATCCTTGAACGGCACATCACGCAGTGTGCTCTTCGCGCGCATTGTTGCCATCAACTCAAAGGCGGTGCGTTTAATTCCCGTAGCTGAGACGTAACACTCTAAACATCCGAGCTTACCGCAGCCACACTCGCGACCACCACGCTCGATTGTCATGTGCCCTAACTCGCCCGCAAAGCCATCCTTGCCGTAGATCATCTGCGAGTTGGCAACAAAGCCAGAGCCGAGACCAGTGCCGAGGGTTATCATCACAAAGTCGCGCATACCTCGCGCATTGCCGTAGATCATCTCGCCAATGGTTGCTGCGTTGGCATCGTTGGTCATAAGGACGTTCGATGTCTCGGGGAAGTAGCTGTTGAGATCCTCGCAGAGCCTGAAAACGCGTAGCTTCTCATCGGGATTCTGCTCCTCTCCAGAGAATTTCCATAGGTTCGCGGGCTGCTCAATGGTGCCCTCGTAGTAGTTGGCGTTGGGTGCACCGATACCAATGCCCACAAGCTCCCACTCGAAGTCGAGAGCTTCGAGCATTGAGCGCATTGAGCTAGCTAGAGCCTCTACATAAGAGCTATAATCCTTGAATAGGGGGTATGCTTTAGTTGATATTCCCCCCTCGGCATAAATTTCACCGTCACTATCAACAACTCCAAAGGCGCTATTTATACCGCCAATATCTACTCCTAATGTTATCTTCTTCATGTGGGACTTAGTTTTTTTAGGGGGCTTCGCCTCCTTTATATTGCGAATTTACAATAAAATTCGTAGCTTTCAAAGATTTTAGTTATTTTTGTAGCAAATCAATAGTGACTTGATATGAAGAGAACTGATAATATCCTTGAAAGGGTTGAGAGTTATATCGCCCAAATAGATCTACCAGAGGAGCCTCGTAACCTCTATTCGCCCATTACCTATACTATGTCGAGTGGAGGCAAGAGGTTGCGTCCGATGCTTACGATGCTTGCGTGCGAGATCTTCTCAGATGATATAGACCACGCTTTGCCAGCGGCTGCGGCGATCGAGATCTTTCATAATTTCACGCTTCTGCACGATGATATTATGGACAACGCCGAGCTGCGTCGTTCGCTACCTACGGTACACTCTAAGTGGGGGCAGAATGTGGCGATTTTATCGGGTGACGTGATGACTATTCTAGCCTACGAGCAGCTCGCGAAGGTCAGCCCTGAGTATCTACCGCGAGTGCTCTCTCGATTTAATACCGTGGCGATTCAGGTGTGCGAGGGTCAACAATATGATATGGATTATGAGAGTGCACCCAAAGTCTCAGTTGTCGATTATATGCGTATGATCGAGCTTAAGACCTCGGTTCTACTGGGTGGTGCTACGGTTATTGGTGCGATCCTAGGAGGTGCCAACGATAAGCAGTGCACCAAGATGGAGCGCTTCGCTACGGAGCTAGGTCTCGCTTTCCAAATTCAAGATGATTTGCTTGATTCGTATGGCGATGAGCAACTCGGCAAGAGCATCGGAGGCGATATCTTAGAGGGCAAGCAGACATTTCTTATGGTTTCAGCGATGAGTCACGCTAGCGACGAGCAGCGCGATAGATTGCGTGCGATATATCGACCCGATAATCAGCTATCGAATAGTGATAAGATCTCTGCGGTGAAGGCTCTGTATGACGAGCTTAATGTTGTTCAGATCACAGAGAATCAGATCAAGATAAAATTCGAAAAGGCGCTCTCTATCCTCTCAAGCCTTGATGTTGAACCATCGCGCTTGGAGGCAATGGAGGTGTACGCGCGTAGTTTAATGAATCGCAAGAAGTAGATGATACGTCGTAAAGATATAGAGATAATGGCGCCCGTAGGCTCCTATGAGTCGCTTATGGCAGCTATTGGAGCTGGTGCAGACTCCATCTATTTTGGAGTTGAGCAGCTTAATATGCGCGCTAAATCGGCAGCTAACTTCACCCTCGATGACCTAACGCGTATCGTTGGGATCTGTAAGGAGCACGGTGTAAAGAGCTACCTAACGGTCAATATCGTTGTTTATGGCGACGAGTTGAGTGTGATGCGCGAGATTATCGACCGAGCAAAGGCGGAGGGTGTCGATGCTATTATAGCCACCGACTTCGCAGCCATACTGTATGCACGCAGCGTGGGTGTTGAAGTTCACATCTCAACCCAAAGTAACATCTCCAATATCGAGGCTGTTGAGTTTTTTGCTCAGTGGGCGGATGTTGTTGTCTTGGCACGCGAGCTATCGCTGGAGCAGATCGCGGCTATTGGACGTGAGATCACAAGCCGCGATATTCGTGGTCCGAGGGGCGAGCTTATCGAGATCGAGATGTTTGCCCATGGAGCGCTCTGTATGTCGATCTCGGGTAAGTGTTACCTCAGCCTGCATGAGTGTTCTCACTCGGCTAACCGTGGCGCTTGTCGCCAGATCTGCCGCCGTAAATATACCATCACCGACACCCAAACGGGCGAGGTTTTAGATACTGATGGACAGTACGTACTCTCACCTAAGGATCTATGTACTATCGACTTCCTCGATAAATTTATCGCGGCTGGCGTTCGAGTCCTCAAGATTGAGGGTCGTGCCCGCGGTGCGGAGTACGTGAAGCGCGTTGTGGAGTGCTACGATGCAGCTCTTCGCGCGATGGAGAGTGGTGAGTACAACCTAGAGTATGCTCAAGCACTCAAGGAGCGCCTACTTACAGTCTTTAATCGTGGCTTCTGGGGTGGCTACTATGCAGGTAAGCCCGTTGCCGAGCAGACTTCGGAGCATGGCTCGTCAGCAACAATGCGCAAGGTTTATGTCGGCAAGGTGACCAACTTCTTCAAGAAGCTATCTGTTGCCGAGGTGCTGATCGAGGCGTCGCCGCTACTTGTGGGTGATGAGGCGATGTTCTTTGGCGAGACAACGGGCGTGGTGGAGCACAAGGTGGAGTGCATGATGGTGGATGATAAACCTCAGAGTGTTGTCAACCAAGGCGTCAAGTGCTCTATTAAGACAACGGAGCTGATACGCAGAGGCGACAAGCTCTACAAGATGGTACCAAATGTTTAGCGACCAAACATATATCGAGCGTCGCGCGCAGCTGCGTCGGGCTGTGGGAGGAGGGGTTATTATCATCCCCGCCAACTGCGAAGCGCCCAACTCGTACCCCAATAACCCATACTATTTTCGTCAAGATAGCTCTTTTAGGTATCTCTTTGCGCTCAATGCACCATCGTATGTGGGTGTTATGGATTGCGACGCGGGGGAGGATTACCTCTTCGGTAAGGAACCAACCCTAATCGACACTATCTGGAGCGGTGCGCTGCCTCACCTTAGTGAACAAGCGGCACACTCGGGGGTGCCGCGAAGCTATCCCATATCGGAGCTAGCGGCTTATGTTGCCAAGCAGCAGAGCCTCGGCAGGGAGATACATATCCTGCCCCCTTATCGAGGTGAGACCGTGTTGCAGTTGTGTGACCTGTTGGGGGTGAACCCTTCGCAGCTAAAGAGTTACACCTCGACAAAACTGCTCTTCGCCATGGCGCTGATGCGCGAAGTAAAGAGCGACGAGGAGATAGTGGAGATGGAGCACGCCTACGCTATTGGTGCGCGCATGCACCGCCGCGCGATGGAGCTTACGCGCGCGGGGGCGAGTGAACGCTTCGTGAGTGGCGAGATGGAGGGTATCGCCCGCAGTTATGGCGGTGGGGTCTCATTCCCATCAATCTATACTCAGCATGGCGAGATCCTACACAACACATCGCAGGGGGGAGTGCTCCAATCAGGGCGCATGGTGCTCTGTGACGCTGGTGCCGAGACTCTTAGCGGTTACTGTTCTGACCATACACGCAGCTACCCTGTGGATGGTCGCTTTACTCAAAAACAACGCGACATATATAATATAGTCCTCGCCTCACACAACCACGTTCGCGAGAGTGCTCGTGCGGGCATGTTCTATGCCGATCTTCACGCTGAGGCGCAGCGGGTGCTCGTCTCGGGGCTGCGCGATGTAGGGCTGCTGCGCGGAGAGATGGAGCAGATTATCGAGAGCCGCGTGGTGGAGCTATTTATGCCCCACGGTGTAGGGCACTCGTTGGGTATGGATGTCCACGACTGCGAAGCCTTCGGTGAGCGTAGTTTTGATTTTGCGCCCTACGATGAGCTAGCGCGAGAGTACAAGGTTGCCGTGTGCCGAAAATATTGGCTTCTGCGCGAGGGGGCTGTGATAACCAACGAACCAGGCGTCTACTTTATCGGGGCGCTTATCGACGAGTCGCGCCGTGAGGGTAAGTATAACTCGGTTGTTAACTGGGAACTGCTCGATACGTATCGCGATTTTGGAGGCATCAGAATCGAGGGCGACCTACTTATTACGCGCGGTGGTTGCCGCGAGATAGGCGATGACTCGATCCCTAAGAGCGTTGAGAGTATCGAATCATTTATGAAGCGTTAGAGCCATGGTTTTTATCTTCGCAACAGATATGGAGGCAGCGCCATTTCGTCGCCTCGCCCCACACGCCACAGTTGAAATCTGCGGTGTTGGAATGGCGGAGTGCGCGGCACAGACAACTAAAATTATAGAGCGCCACGGTGCGCAACAGACGTATATCCTTGCAGGAATTGCAGGTAGTTATTCGCTCTCGGAAGTCGCTACCCGCGAGTGTGTTGAGGTGGTTAGTGAAGCTATCGAGGAGCTGCCAGCAGCCTTCTCGCGTAGCTACGAAAACCAACCCTTCACATCGCTACGAAGAGTCACCTCCAATACCGTTAACCGTGCTGCGGAGGCTAGCAGATCCCAAATCGAGAACATGGAGGGGGCTGCCTTTTTTGCTCTGTGCAAGGCGCAAGGTGTGCGGTGTGCCGAGATCCGCGCGATATCTAATAGGGTAGGTGATCCATTCGAACAGTGGAGCGTTGCCCCATCGCTCGAACGCCTCGCCCACGAACTAATTAAGCTTTAGATTATGCACTACAACCTCTATATTTCGCCCTGCCCAAACGATACTTTCATGTTTGATGCCCTTATTAATGGGCATATTGATCTGGGTGGGCTATCTTTTAATGTGGAGTTTTACGATATCGAGGAGCTTAACAAAAAAGCCATTGGTGGCGAGGCTCACTTCACTAAATTAAGCTGTGCTGTGCTGCCAGCCATCAAGGATCGCTACGAAGTGAGCCGCAGCGGTGCCGCCCTCGGGCGAGGTAATGGACCACTCCTCGTGCGCCGCAAAGGTTACACTGGAGCTATCAATCGAGTGGCAGTACCAGGAGTACACACCACAGCCGCCTCGCTTATGAGGCGCCTATTTCCCGAGGTGGCGCACCATACCCCCATGCTCTTTAGCTCCATTGCCGAGGCGGTCGAGAGTGGAGAGTTTGATGCTGGAGTGCTGATCCATGAGGGGCGTTTTTGTTACGAACAACGAAACCTAGAGCTTGTGGCAGACCTCGGTCTTGAGTGGGAGCGACGTCTGGGGCTTCCTCTCCCGTTGGGGGCTATCGCCATGAGACGAGATGTCGAGGAGCCTGTGCGCCGAGCGTTTGAGCAGTTGCTGCGCAAGAGTATTGAGTACGCCTTCGATAACCCGCTAGCCTCGCGCGACTTCGTTAAACAACACGCCCAAGAGATGGACGATAGTGTTATCGAAGCACACATCGCGCTCTTTGTCAATGACTATTCATTAGATCTAGGCTCCGAAGGTGAATCTGCCCTTCAAGCTCTGCAATAAAATTATAGCTCTGCGGGGAGCACCCCGCCGCCGCCCGCACTTTATACTGGCTTGTAACTCCGAGGACTGTCTCCGACGGGCGGGGTGCTCCCCGCGGAGCTTTTCTTTTGTAG
>JBCQVD010000079.1:0-10235 GCA_047173405.1 Rikenellaceae bacterium | reverse complement strand
TATAAACGAATTGCGGAAGTTGAGAACCTCGGCTTTGGCATAAAAGGGAGCAAGCATAGTCCCCGTAAAAGCAAAGACATGGTGCAGGGGCAACAGCGAGATCACACGCCCCGTCGAATTATATATCGGAATCTGGTTACATACAGCATCTATATTGTACCATATATTCTCAAATGTAAGCATTACACCCTTGGGAGAACCTGTTGTTCCTGACGTATAGATTATCACCACAACACTATCCATGCTTGGTAGCTCGATTGAGCTAGGGAGAAGAGCCTCCACGCCATGGGTTGAGATCTTATCAACACAAACAACGCGAGGCGCGTACCCCTCGATCATGCCTATGCTCTGCTCGACAAGAGAGAGGTGATCGCTTGAAGTTACTATAACCTCCGCACGAGCATCCGCCATCATGTAGCTCAACTCATTAACTAGCGACAGTACATCAATAGGTATAACTGTTGCGCCGAGGCGTATTGCGCCATACGTTGCAAAGACCATCTCTGGCGTATTCTCCAAAAAGATCAACACACGCTCAGGCGTAGGCTCCGCCTCACCCCCTATTGCGTGGCTGTATAGTGTTGAGTATTGTAATATATCTGCGTAGGTATAACGCCTATCCATATAGAATAGGGCATCGCGCGACGAATTTTCAATTAAATATGATGACATCTTTTTCTTTAAACTTTGATCCAATCACTACAAAGATATGATATTTTAATCAATAAAAAAAAACAAATATAGATAATTGAGCACTTTAGACTCTAAATAGTATGTATTTAGAAACTATTTGTCCTATTATTTCTCTGTGAAGAGTTCAATCTTAGAAACCAGAGCTAAATCGCCAAAACACAAAAGCTCAGAGATCACCTAAGTTAACAATTCGTAGCTATACCAACCAAATACTTACGATTATAAAGATAAACAGCGCTAGATAAAAATAATTGATATTAAAAATATTTAAGATAGTTTACATATGTAAATTAAAACACCGAATAGACGATAAATAATGTAATTTTGCAGATATCGAAACATCTAAAGTAGATTTTGGTTAGTTAGAAATATTAATAATATTATGAAGAGATTAATTAAAAGCAAAGAGAGTGTAAATAGATGGATGGAGCGTTTCGGCGTACGCTTTGGTGTCTATAAAAATGGTACATTTAACGAACAACTTTTTCCATTCGACTCCATTGCTCGAGTGATCCCTAAGGCTGATTGGGAGAAGATTGAAGCAGGACTCATTCAGCGAGTCAAGGCGCTTAACATGTTCCTCAATGATATTTATCACAACAAGAATATCATAAAGGATGGCGTGATCCCCAAAGAGTTCATCTACGCAGCGAAGGACTATTTACCACAATGCGAGGGTATATCTCCAGCTAAAGATATCTTTTCACACATCTCAGGAATTGATCTCGTTCAAGCAAAAACAGGCGAGTGGTATGTGCTTGAGGATAACCTACGCATACCTTCGGGAGCCTCGTACCCAATGATTGCGCGCACCATAACACGTAAAGTATCCCCCGAGACATTCAAGGATAACAACGTTGCCGACAATCGCAACTACAGCACACTGCTTCGCGAGATGATGGATTACGTCAACGACGACCGCGGACTCAACGTGATACTGACACCTGGACGCTACAACTCTGCCTTCTTTGAACACTCGTACCTCGCCGAGAAGAGCGGAGCTGTACTAGCATTCCCTGGAGAGCTAGCCGTCGAGGATGATAAGCTCTACTACTACGGTCTGCACAACAACAAGCAGAGGGTCGGTGCTCTATATCGCCGTATCTCGGACGAATACCTAGACCCAACCTCGTTTGAAGCGTCATCAATGCTCGGTATCCCCAACCTTATGCAAGCTTACGCCAAGGGTAATGTAGCGATCATCAACAGCCCAGGTAATGGCGTTGCGGATGATAAAGGTACATACTACTTCGTGCCTATCATGATTAAGTACTACCTCAATGAGGATGCGATACTTCAAAACGCACCTACATACCTACCCTACTACAAAAATGATTATGAGTATATTCTTAACAACATCGAGAAGCTCGTAATCAAGGATGTGAGCGAGGCTGGTGGCTACGGTGTTGTCTTTGGTCGAGACCTCACCCCCGACAAACTCGAAGAGCTTAAGAACCTCATCATCGAGCAGCCTCGTCGATGGATTGCCCAAGAGATTATCGACTTCAAAGATCTTGAGATCTTAGAGGATGACGGCAGCATTATCGAGCGCAAAGCCGACCTTCGTGCCTTTGTTATCTCTGGCGAACAGACTAAAGTGTGGCGCAGTGGACTCACTCGCTACTCGCGACAGGAGGGTTCGTTTATCGTCAACTCGTCGCAAGGTGGAGGATTCAAGGATACATGGGTCCTTGACAAATAACCCCACAAATAATATCTCCAATATTTTACGAATTAGAAATTTACGCACAAAAGATATGGTATGTAATGTAATAACTGCCGACAAGGCAAACAGACTCTATTGGTTAGGTCGCTACGCAGAGCGCGTATATATTAGTCTCCACCTACTACGTCGCTACTGTGACAAGGTGATTGATGGCGATATATCAGATTTTAATGAGTACTACACAGCGCTAGGTGTCAAGACAACATCTGATGAGCATATGTACAACGAGGCTCTACACCTCTCGCAACTCTACGACAAGACGAATATCTACTCCATAAACTCTAGCCTTAGCCTTGCCAACGACAATGGTATCATCCTACGCCGCGATATAACCTCCGAGTCTCTTTCATATCTACAGATGTCTCAGGTTATACTCGAGGAGTGCGCCCAAAGAGAGGAGAAGAACATAACAATGTTCCAACCAATTACCGACTACATGCTATCATTCTTTGGCTCTCTCGACGAGAGGGTCTTCAATAAGCATATACGCAACTTTATCAAGTATGGCAAGCTAGTCGAGAATATTGACCTTCACATACGCTTCAACTATCCGTTCTACCGTATCGAAGAGGCATACCTCTCACTCAAGGAGTACGCCCAAAGAGAGGAGGCTCATATCAACGCGGAGAAGATAGATCTACTCGACAAGCTAATCTGCGAAGAGAAGTACGCCTGCGCTAATGAAGAGTACAAGCAGGAGGTATTGTTTCATATCAACAACCTGATCCTTGTATAGGTGGTTACTTTTGCTTCTTGCCAAACAAGTTAAGAGACATGGGGATTTATAGATACAGCTACCAAACAATCGTTCGCTTTGACACTGTTGCTTATGCACACCACTTTTTACTTCGGTGCACCCCACGCAGTGAGCATCATCAGCAACTTTTGCAGAGTCAACTATATCTTCTTAACAGGTGCGAACTAAACAACACAGTCGACACATTTGGGAATACCATACACTACGGCTCGATGACATCGCCACACGATCTCTTTGTTGTGGCTTCGAGTGGTGTTGTGGAGTGCGGTGAGTACTACGTCAAAGATAGTGACCCTCACCCACACTTTATGATGCAAAGCCCTATGACTCACCCGAGCCGTGAGCTTCAAGAGTTTTCGGAGCTACACGCAAGCATCGGAACACCCTTGATGCAGGCGAAGGCACTCTGCGAGGCGCTGTTTAACCACATGACCTACACCCCTGGAAGTACATCTATCGAGACCACGGCAGCGCAGAGCTTTGCCCTCGGGTGTGGCGTATGCCAAGACTATGCGCACTGTCTACTGTCGTTGCTTCGACACCGCGGTATCTACGCCCGTTACGTTGTCGGCTTTCTCTTAGGCGAAGGCGAAACCCACGCATGGGTTGAAGTGTGGAGCAATGGAGGGTGGTATGGAGTCGACCCTACGCACAACCGCACCATAGAGAGCTGGGGGTACATTAAACTAGCACACGCTCGCGACGCCATGGAGTGCTCCGTCACTCGGGGAGTACATCGCATGGGTGGCGCGCACACGACACAGATAAACGTCAAAGTCGAGGCGGTATAGAGAATAAAAAACAAGATAAACTTAGATGATAAAAGAGGTAATATCAATAGCCCTTCCTCTTGATGAACAGTTATTCATCAAGAAAAAGTCAATCTCTAATGGAGATTCTCCACGTAGAGTATGTATCGTCACAGGAACACATGGTGATGAGCTAGAGGGACAGTACGTATGTTATAAACTAAATAACATACTAACCAATAATCTCCAATCCCTAAACGGCACCGTGGAGATCTATCCTGCACTCAACCCACTCGGTATAGATACTATCTCGCGCGGTATCCCAGGCTTTGACCTCGATATGAACCGTATCTTTCCAGGCTCTCGCGAAGGTGTGATGGCAGAGAGCATTGCACTCGCGGTGCTCGAAGATCTCAAGGGTTCGGATATGGTTGTTGATATACACTCTAGCAATATCTTCCTGCGCGAGATGCCGCAGGTGAGAATCAATGTCGACTCAGCGCAGGAGCTTGTTCCTTATGCCAAACACCTAGGTGTCGATTTTATCTGGATACACGGCGCAGCAACAGTGCTCGAGGCGACTCTAGCCCACTCACTCAACTCGACGGGTACCCCATGCGTTGTGGTAGAGATGGGAGTGGGTATGCGCATAAACCACTCTTTGGGCGATGAGTTAGTGGCAGGAATACTCAATATGTTATCCCAGATGGGGCTATGGAGCGGAGATGTTGACCGCTCACTTCTGCGCGAAGGCATCATCAGCGAGGGTGATCGCGTCGACTTCCTCAATGCCGAAGCGTCGGGTATATTTTTAACTCAATATAGGACCTCGACAATCGTTGAGGCGGGAGAGGAGATCGGCTCAATCGTAGACCCACTCTCAGGAGATACTCTACAACGCGTTACAGCCCCCTGCCGAGGCTACCTATTTACAATCAGGGCATATCCCGTGGTCTATGATGGATCACTCCTTGCACGTATCCACCGTTTAGACGATTAGAAGATGAAAAAAGAGATCCTATATACAATGAAGTCGCCATATCGCGACGACTTCAGAATCTATGGCTACCGCTTTGGAGAAGGAACCAAGAGCCTCGCTATCGTTGGTTCAATTCGAGGCGACGAGATAGAACAACAATACACCTGCGCAGAGCTAGTTAAACGACTCACCCAACTAGAGGAGGAGGGTTCGATACTCGACGGTTGCGAAATTCTTGTGATACCATCCGTCAACCCATTCTCGATGAATATCGGCAAACGCTTCTGGTCGATGGATAATACAGATATCAATCGCATGTTCCCAGGCTACGACAAAGGCGAGACAACACAACGTATCGCAGCTGCACTATTTAGCCATGTCAAAGATTATCAATATGGAGTTCAACTAGCTAGCTACTATGTACCTGGTAACTTTATCCCCCACGTACGTATGCTCAAGACTGGTTACGAACCCGAGCGCGAAGCCCGCCTCTTCGGTCTTCCTTATATCTATGTCAAGGATTTTATGCCCTACGACACCACGCTGCTCAACTACAACTGGCAGATCTGGGAGACTAAAGCGTTCTCTCTATATACGGGCAACAACGACGATATAACAAAGATCGGCGGTAATGATGGACTCTACGCGCTACTGCGCTTTATGACTAATATTGGACTATTGAGCGCCTCTATTCGCCCTGGATACAACTCTCAAGTTATGGGCGACGCCGACCTCATCACAATCAAGAGCCACAACTCTGGACTCCTTCGCAAGTTCAAGAAAGCACAGGACAATGTACTCAACGGAGAGCTACTCGCCGAAGTTATTGACCCCTACGATGCCCACATCCGCGAAAAAATATACTCTCCTGTCAATGGTGTAATCTTCTTTAATCAAGATAACACACTTATCCTAGAGGGTGCCAGAGCCTTTCAGATAATCGAAGATAAGATGATATAAATTTTAGTTAGTAGTTGAGAGTTAGTAGTGAGTAGTTAGTAGTTTAAGAATTAATGGCTAACAACTAAAAGCTAATAGCTATATACTAATTCGGTTTGGGTTTTAAACACTTTAGTGTTTATGGAATGAAAATAAGTAGTGTAAAACAATTATTGCCATATTTTTAAAAGCACACCAATAATTATTTTACACTACTTAGTTAGGTAGTTATCCAAATTTTATTTGAGATAATTATCTAACTATTTTTATTGTAGAACGTAGTTCTTAAACCATGCCGCGATAATAGTTTAGCTCCGCGGGGAGCACCCCGCCGCTCTCCGCGCAGGACACTCCTCGGAGCGAAACAAAAAGAGTGTGACGTTAGGGCCACACTCTTTAATTTATCTAAAACTTAGACTCGTTACCAATAAACTTACGGAACTTCTCGGGGTTACCCATCTCATCCTCGAAGATCAGGTAGTACAACATACCACAATCCGAGATGTCAAAAACTCCACTTGGGTGGATCTTAGCTCGCTCGTAGATCCAACGCACAGCTGGGTCTTTGTGGTCACGCATCCAGTACCACACCGAGAAATCCTTACCCGAGTGCCATAGAACATTAGGGTCGTGCGATCCATTCTGGTCACATATCTTCTTATACTTGATACGTCCACCACTAATAGCCACGATATCGCTCCAATCACGGTGATAGGGGCGACGCTTCTCCTTCTCGTTAAATCCGCTGTGAGAGATAACATAAAGATGGTTAAGCGACTCAATACCTCCCAACTTTACAACCTCCTCAATTACCTGGAAAACAAACTCACTAAGACCTGCGTGAAGGAAGTAGAGTGGATCCTCGGCAGTTGAACGCATGATCTGTAACGCTAGGTGCGAACGAGTCACAGCAAGCTCTGTTGTTACATCAAAGAGAACACCGTCGCTGAAATTCCAAAACTTGAAAGCACCCTCAAGACCTATCTTCAACTCATTCTCCTCATCTGGACCACTTGGAGCATCAATAAAATTATTGTATGAGCAGTGCACCAACTTACTCTGCAAATCCAGCTTAGCGAGAATTGCACATGTAGCAACCGCAGCACCCCAATCATCGGGATCACCCGTAGGCCACTTGTAGGCGTTGTCGGGGGCACTATTACCATCGAAACTCACTGCGATACGATTGTTGTCATACTTCTTCCAGCCACTCTGTGTTTGAGCAGATGCAAAACCCACCATTATAGCGAGTGCTAAAGTTGTTAAAATAAATTTCTTCATAAAAGTTATAAAATGGTTAATAAGTAAATTTTCAAACGTAAATTTCTGGTTTTTATTGTTTACTTTTGGTTGTACTCCTTCACCGCGTCATACATCGCAAGAATATTCTCTGGCGACACGTCAGGCATGATATTGTGCACTGTATTAAAGACAAAACCACCACCCTTAGACATTATATCCATGCGCTCAAAGACCTGGTCGCGGATCTGCTCGGGCGTACCGTCGTTAAGTGTTCCAACAGTCTCAATACCTCCGCCCCAGAATGTACAGTCGGCACCAAATTCGCGTTTTAGGAACTCGGGCGACATATCCTTGGCGTTGGTCTGCACGGGGTTAAAGATCTCGATACCTGCGTCGATAAGGTCGGGCATAAGTAGCGATATTGAGCCACACGAGTGGATGAAAGTGTGCATCTTACTATTCTTCTTCACATAGTCGCAGAGTTGTTTATGGCGAGGTTTGAAGAGTGTCTTGTAGCTCTCCACATCCATAAATGGACCCGTTGTCATACCCAAATCGTCACCAAAGCGAATGATATCAACCACGTCGCCCACCGAGGCGCACACCTTTTCGAGAGTGGCTAAGTGTCGCTCTAGGAGTTGATCCAACAGACGCTCGACATTATCTCTCTCGCAGAGCGTATCCATCAAGAAGTTATCCATACGACGCAGGAAGGTACCCCACTCAAAGAGGTTGCATCCACACACGATCATCAGCGCCTTGTCGGTTGTCTCGCGCAGGTGCAAAGCCCCCGCACGCAGCTGTTCCCAGAAATCACTCTCCGACGAGTGGTCCCATGGCGAGTGTGCATAGCGTGCCCAGAGGATACGCCCCATCTCGGCATCGAGGTCGTTGTAGTTCGCTGGGTAACCATCCACGTAAGGGAAGTAGGTCTGGTCGAAGAATGTCGCACCGCGTGGCATTGTCGCCAACATACGCACGCCATCGTCGTCGTAGCAGTTATAGCTTCCGTTGGACTGCAACTCAGGCTTAAACCACGCTGGGTAGAGCGCAGGATCGCCATTGGCGAGGGTCATAGGCGACCAGTCGCTCGCTTGGGTATTGAACATACGACCGATATCAAGGACATCGACCCCAAACTGATCTATAAGCGACATATCGGGCTGCGCCAACTGCTGCACAACATCATAGATCTGTACTGGTAGATCCTCACGTCCTATATGCTTTAGAAGATTCGAATATGCTATTGCAGATATTCCCGAACTTGGAGTTGCTCCCAAATCCAGAGGCACACGATCAGGCTCCTTGTGAGCTATCGCGGCTAAAACTCTCTCTCTTGAAGTCATCTTCATAGTATTTTTTGTTATTGTTGTCCGATTAAATCCGAGGAGTACCTTCGGTAAACAGCTTCGAACTCTGTCCCTTACTGCCCTACGCGGGCAGCGGCGGGGTGCTCCCCGCAGAGCTATAATTTTGTAGCGCATTGGAATTAGAGACTTCGCTCTAATATTTTGAGATACAAGTTATATCACAAAATTTATTAAATGCAGATAGCATTTAAGCCGATACTAATCAAAAAGTAAGCCCTCAATATATAATCTCTTTATCTATCGGACACTAAGAAACTGTTTAAGTTTTATATTTTAATTTGAACTCATTCCAATTACAAACGACGCTGTGGCAAGTATAACAAGTCCAATATACATGATTGTCTTTGCATTGCGTGGTGCATTGCGCCACTCACCACGATAGATTCCCCAAAGCGTACCACACAAGATTGTGAGCGACATCAAGATACCCCATGCGATAAACGAAAACTCACCCATTCTACTACGTCCCATTGTGTAGAATATGAAGTTGATGAACCACAAGAAACCCGATGCAGCACAGAACAGATAGTTCTTCGTTAGTGGTCTGCTCTCATTGCCGCTACATACGAACGACTTGATATTGCTGTTCTTCTTCGCCAAGTATAGGCAGCACAATAGTGTCGAGACAAATGATCCTCCAAACAAAATAATCAAGACTGGAGCGCTCTGAAATAGAGGGTTGACACCACTCTCGATAAGGTTATGCGCGATTGGGGATCCCTGCTCGATACCGAGTGAATCAGCCGATCCACAAAAACCAACAAATAGCGCAGCAGCGATACCTTTGACGAAGTTGCGCTCGCTCTTGTCGACATTCTCGTTCTTCTCCTTGATATAGCCCGAATATGCAATTACCGCCACACCGATCACTCCAATAATCAATCCATAAATTAAAATGGCTCCATTGTCGCTATTCAACATTTTCGACCAACGACCATCTATTACCGCAGGTATGATAGTACCCTGAACCATCATGAGTCCTAACGACAAAGCGTAACCAACCGATAGCCCTAAGTATTTGAGCGATAGACCAAACGACAGATTAGCAAAGCCATACAAGAAACCCAATGATAGAATCCAAACGATTCTTGATGTTGGTTGCTCAGCGAGCACAGAGACAAAACCTGGTGCACATATAAAACTCATTACGATTGGAAAGATGACATAGGCAAAGAGACAAAACGCGAGCCATGAGTTTTCCCAAGCCCAACCCTTTGTTTTAGTCATAGGCATTGCAAAGCTGCCCGACAGTGAAGCGCCAAAGGCGATAAGACCGATTCCTAGAAGTACTTGTAACATAATATTCTTGCTTTAGTCTTGATGAAAAACCTCTTCCATTGGTGCCCACCATTCACCCTCAGCAGCTGTCTCAACTGGTTTTTGGCAAGGATCAGTCTCCTTCCACCAGCGTTGTACCTCGGGGAATGTCTTCATCTTTGCCATATCAGCCTCGAAGTCCTCACCCACATACTCAAAGTAGCTAAACAACAATCCATCACGAAGATAGATCGAATAGTTGCGAATATTGCAGGCGCTATTTGCCTCCAACACACCTGCCCAAGTAGCAGCGTGTAGCTCTTTGTAGTACTCTAATTTCTCAGGGCGCACCTGAATTACTGTTCCATAACGTTTCATAATTTTGAAGTTTTAAGGTTTAATTATTAAGCTGAATTCAACCTGCAAATGCAACTGAATTGAGGTCAAGAAACTATAGGGACATAAGAAAAGGCGAAACAAATCGGAGCCAGGCTCAAATTTATTCCGCCTAAGCGATAAAATT
>JBCQVD010000078.1:0-10380 GCA_047173405.1 Rikenellaceae bacterium | reverse complement strand
TCCGAAAACCGCTACAAAGGAAAAGCTCTGCGGGGAGCACCCCGCCCGTCGGAGACAGTCCTCGCAATTACGTATATACAACTACCCTGCGCGGGCGGCGGCGGGGTGCTCCCCGCGGAGCTAAGATACAAGAGAGAGGCACAAAAAAAGGTGGTGACGCGCAGTCACCACCTTTTATCTATTCAGTGTATATCTAACTTAGATAGTCCAAGTCTCGCCTGAGTTGAGTAGGTCGTCAACACAAGTGATCTTGCGGCTCTCGACCACTTTAGCAATCTGAGCCTCAACCTCCTGATCGTATACTGGAGCCTCAACTGAACGTATCACACCTAGAGCCACAGGGTACTGAGGGTACTTCATTGATGCAAGCATATTGTGAAGTGTAGTATCCTCCTCCTTAGCGTCGTGTGTTAGGATATCGTCGATGGTGTAGCCATCCTCGCCTACTGTCACAACCTTTAGCTTCATGCCATCAAGTGCTAGACCTTTATCTTTCTTAGCACTGAAGAGCATCTTCTCACCATGTTTAAGGGTAATAGTGTTCTCTTGGCGTAGCGCCTTGCTACCTGCGAACTCAGCGAAGCTCTTATCGTTGAAGATAACACAGTTGGTAAGCACCTCGACAACCGACATTCCTGGGTGGCAACCAGCCTCCACAAGAAGATCCTTAGTGAGCATCACCTCAGCGTCTAAAGAGCGAGCGTAGAAGGTACCTCTAGCACCAATCACAAGCTCTCCAGGGTTGAAAGGACTCTCCACAGTACCGAAAGGTGAGGTCTTAGTGATCTTACCTAGTTTCGATGTTGGTGAGTACTGACCCTTGGTAAGACCATAGATCTCATTATTGAAGAGGATCACGTTAAGGTCTACATTACGACGTATAGCGTGGATGAAGTGGTTACCTCCAATAGCTAGAGCGTCACCATCACCTGTTGCGACCCATACACTTAGCTCTGGGTTAGCAACCTTCACTCCTGTAGCTATTGCGTTTGCACGACCGTGGATAGTGTGGAATCCGAAGGTGCGCATATAGTATATAAAGCGCGAAGAGCAACCGATACCTGAGACAAATGAGAACATATTGTGAGGTATACCCTTCTTCTCGGCGATCTCGGCACAAGCGCGTTGTACGGAGTTTATAATTGCGTGGTCTCCACAACCAGGGCACCAACGAACCTCTTGGTCGCTTTTAAATTCTGCGGGTGTATATTTATATTGAGTCATAGCCTTTACATTTCAATAACTTGTTCAAACTTCTCTTTAAGCTCAACCACTGTGAATGGCTGTCCTTGTACCTTGTTGCACTGCTCGTATGTGAACTCAGGCAACTGCTGACGCAAGTAGTTAGCAAATTGACCCATGTTTAGCTCGCAAACGACGATCTTCTTAAATCCTGCGAAGATCTCTTTAACACCAGCAGGTAGAGGATTGATGTAGTTGAAGTGGCAGAGTGATACACTCTTACCCTCCTTGCGCATCTCCTTAATAGTACTCTGAAGGTGACCCTTCGTACCTCCCCATCCTACAACAAGAAGATCTCCCGTCATGTCACCCTCAACGCTCTGCGCTGGGATGTGGTCAACCACCTTAGCCACCTTAGCCGCGCGAAGCTCGGTCATTATCTGGTGGTTCTTAGGATCTGTCGAGATTGTACCCTTGAGTACATCCTTCTCCAAACCTCCGATGCGGTGCTGCAAGCCGTCGCGTCCTGGAACAGCCCACGAGCGAACAAACTTATCATCACGAGCGTAAGGCATGAATGCCGAACCATCGGCTGGTACCTCAGCGATTGGAGGGTTGATAGCTGGGTAGTCACTCATTGATGGTATGCGCCATGGCTCAGAGCCGTTAGCGATGAAACCATCGGTAAGTAGAATCACTGGAGTCATATGCTCAAGCGCTAGACGTGAAGCCTCGAAAGCGTAGTGGAAACAGTCACTAGGTGATGATGCCGCCACAACGATCACGGGACACTCACCATTACGACCTGTGAGTGCCTGCGCCAAGTCGCTCTGCTCAGTTTTTGTTGGAAGACCTGTTGATGGACCACCGCGCTGTACGTTGACAACGACCAAAGGTAGCTCTGTCATCACCGCCAAGCCGAGCGCCTCGCTCTTAAGCGAAAGACCAGGACCAGAGGTTGTAGTCACCGCGAAGTCACCAGCGTAAGCGGCACCGATAGCGGTACAGATACCTGCGATCTCATCTTCCGCCTGAACAGTCTTAACACCAAGATCCTTGCGCGCAGCAAGTGACTCTAGGATAACCGTCGCGGGAGTGATAGGGTACGAACCACAGAATAGAGGAAGGTTAGCCTTCTCTGCCGCTGCACATAGTCCCCAAGCTGTCGCTACATTACCACTGATTGAACGATACTTACCCTTCTCGAGGTTTGCAGCCTCCGTGCGGTATGTGTTAGCAAAAGCGTGTGTATTAGCGCCATAGTTGAAACCAGCGTCCAAAACAGTCTTGTTAGCCTGAGCTACGACTGGATTCTTCTTTGCGAATTTGCCATCAATAAAGCTCTTTGCGTGATCCTCCGACATGTTAAATAGGTAGAAGCAGAGACCTAGGGCAAACATATTTTTACACCTAACAATACTCTTGTTATCGAGTCCCGACTCCTTAAGAGCCTCTTTTGTCATGGTTGTAATTGGAGCCAAAACAACGTTGTAGTCCTGAAGTCCTAACTCTGCAATTGGATCCTCAGTTGTAAATCCAGCCTTCTGGATTAAATCAAAGGTTAGTGTGTCAGCATCAATAATAATTGTTGCGTCACTTTTTACCCATACACGATTAGCCTTAAGTGCTGCAGGGTTCATTGCTACCAATACATCGCAATAATCACCAGGAGTTACTATCTTCTCAGAACCGAAGTGTACCTGAAAACCAGAGACTCCACCAACAGTACCTTGAGGGGCACGTATCTCTGATGGATAGTCAGGGAAAGTAGATATACCATTACCAAATAGGGCTGAGGTATCTGAAAAGAGAGTACCCGTAAGCTGCATACCATCGCCTGAATCGCCCGAAAAACGAATCACGACATCATGCAACTCTTGTACATTTTGTTGTTCCATCTCTTACATTAAATTAAAGTTCCACATCAATATAATCATACGTCAATCGCAAATTTATGAAAATTTTAATAAAAATAAAAATAAAATCACAAAAAAGAGCGTTAAATATGCAAAAAAGCTAAAAATAGGTCTAAAAACCCCCAATTTTAGGGATATGTGCCGAGTGTGTATATCTTGATATTTTTTAATATCTCTGGCTAAAAAATATTTTCTTGGGCATAATTATCCTCGTAACTTGAATTTTATTATCTTTGCGATTATTGGTGGTGCGTTAACTTTTACGGAGATTAAGCATTTGTTTGGTATGTGGTTATAAACTCACGTTATAAATATAAAACTTAAACAGGTTCTTAGGTTATTTTTATTCGTATTGGGTTTAAATACTTATGTATTTAATAAATTTTGAGATTCAAGTTATTATGTAAATTTATTTACGGTAATAGCTTGAACCTCAAAATATTAAGACGAAGTCTCTAGTCCCAATACGCAAAACAAATAATAGCTCTGCGGGGAGCACCCCGCCCGTCGGAGACAGTCCTCGGAAGGAGCTGCCCGCGCAGGGCAGTTGTATAAATTTTTAGCACACCAATAATGCTTTGTGATATATCATTTTGATTATGGAAAGAGTCTTAGAGATTAAATATCGGCACTACGCCTCGCTTGAGGAGCTGCCCGCCAACGAGCGCCAACTCCTCGAAGAGGCTCTTGCGGCTAGTGCCCGCGCTGTTGCTCCCTACTCCAGTTTTAGAGTCGGTGCTGCCGTGCGCCTTCGCGAATCTGGGGAGGTGGTCAGTAGTGCCAATGTGGAGAGTGAGGTCTACCCTGCGGGGATCTGCGCCGAGCGTAACTTGTTGTTTACGGTTGCCGCCAACTACGCAGGTGCGATAATCGAGGAGATGGCGGTAGCTTCACCCTCATCGAGTGGCGAGTGTTACCCTTGTGGTATCTGTCGTCAAACGCTTATTGACACCGAGCGTCGCCAAGGCTCGCCCATTCGTGTTATTATGGGTTCAACACAGAGCGCCACGGTGGTCGAGAGCGCGGAGTCTCTGCTGCCCTTTACCTTTAAACTAGAAAATTAGTTTTTAGTATTTAGTTGTGAGTTGGAGGATTTTATCTATTCGATTGTTATATGCAAACATTGTTTGCGTTAATGGGGTTATGTGAGATAGGGATAAAGCTTGCTTTGAATCTCTATCTCATATAACCACAATAAATCATGAAGTGATTGAATAACAATTGCAACAGAGGTAAATGGGAGCTTGCTCCCCGCCCGTCGGCGTGAGACAGTAAGAGGCAATATTAAGTGATAATAATATAGAGATAATATGTTTCAAAGAGAGGATATAATATATGAGGACAACCACCTCATTGTGGTCAACAAGCGATGTGGTGACTTGGTGCAGCCCGACCCTTCGGGTGAGAGCGCGCTAGAGGATCAGGTCAAGGAGTTTATACGTGTTAGGGACTCCAAGCCTGGGGCTGTGTTTTTGGGTGTGGTGCACCGCATCGACCGTCCTGTGAGTGGCGTTGTGCTCTTTGCTAAGAGTTCTAAGGCTCTCGCGCGTATGAATGAGAAGATCCGCGATGGTAAGATCTCCAAGAGGTACTGGGCGGTGGTTGAGAGCTGCCCCGCGTGTGAGAGTGCCGAGCTTAAGCACTATATCGCCCGCGACCCTAAGCAGAACCGCTCGCGCGCCTACGACTCGCCCAAGCCAGGCTCTAAGGAGGCGCGCCTAAGGTACGAACTCAAGGGTGCGAGCAAGAACTATACGCTCCTCGAGGTGGAGCTGCTCACGGGGCGCCACCACCAGATCCGCGCGCAGCTATCGCGTATCGGCTCGCCAATCAAGGGCGACCTGAAGTATGGCGCTAAGCGCTCGAACCCCGATGGAGGCATCGCCCTGCACTCGCGCACGATGAGCTTCGAGCACCCAACAACCAAGGAGTATATAACAATCACAGCCCCCACACCTAAAGGTGATGCCTTGTGGGAGTATTTTGAACAAGCAGCACAATGAGAATAGTAGCACAGAGGGTGACAAGCGCCCAAATGGCGGTCGATGGAGCGCCCTACTCAGTAATCGAGCAGGGGCTTATGGTACTCATCGGTGTCGAACACGAAGATACCCTCGAAGATGTAGAGTGGCTGGTGGGCAAGATGCTGCGCATGCGCATCTTCGACGATGAGAATGGGGTCATGAACCTCGATGTCAACCAGATCGGTGGTGAGTTAATGCTCGTGAGTCAATTCACACTCCACGCCTCGACACGTCGTGGTAACCGCCCGTCATATATCAAAGCTGCAGGCGAGGCGCACTCACGCCCTCTCTACGAGGCTTTCGTTGAGCGCACGCGCGCCCTCTTTAGTGGCAAGGTCGCAACGGGGGTCTTTGGTGCCGATATGAAGGTCAACCTCTGCAACAACGGACCTGTGACAATCATCATCGACTCTAAGCTACGCGAGTAGCCCGCGAGTGATATGGTAGCGCATAAGAACCACGTACGCCCCCTTCTGAGGGCGTAGTGTGAGCGCGTAGCCCAGCGCGATAAGTAGCGTACCGACCCACTTGACAACCTCGGAAGTCAAGTACCCGCGCCCCTCGATTGTGGCACGGCGGCGCTGACTAATACCTATATTATAGCTAAGGCGCGTGAGGTAGTCGCGCGTGAGCTTCTCGTCGGGGATAAGGTGGTACATCACAGCCGCGGGGGTGTACCAACACCTCTCGCCACCCGCCTTGAGCCTCTCGAAGAGATCATTCTCCTCACCACCAATTAGCTTTTGACCTTGACGCCCCAGCTCGGGGTTGAATACTCCATATTTTTCAAGTGCCGAGCGCCTAATCGCCATGTTGCCGCCCCCAGGGATGCGCACAGCGGGGAACTCACACTCCGCGGCTCCGAAATCCATCGGATTGGCTATGGGGCGCTCCGTGTATGGCGACATCCAAGCAGGACGAGCAGAGCGGTAGCGCGCCACTATACGCCCACCCGCCGAGGCGATGTGTGCGTTGCGCTCAAAGAGCGAGATGTAGGCGCCAATAAACTCATCGTTGATTAACTCATCATCATCAATAATCGCCACTACTGCACCCGTGGAGTTCTCTATTCCGCAGTTGCGCGCGTGCGACAGCCCCTGCTTCGTCTCCACCACGAGGCGAATATCTAACTCGGGGTGCGACGCGATAAAAGCCTCTACAACCTCGGAAGTGTTGTCGGTGGAGTTGTTGTTAACCACCACGCACTCCCACTCGCTCGCGGGTGACTTCTGTGCCGCCACGGACTCCAGAGTCTCCAGAACCCACTGCGCGCGGTTGTATGTCGCAATTATTAGAGATAGAGCTTTCATACCACAAATATAGTGATTATTTCTTAAGAAGAGTTTTCTGTATTGTCTTATTTTTAATCCATAGCTCCGCGGGGAGCACTCCGCCGCCGCCCGCGCAGGGTAGTTGTAGAAGTTTTTAATGTACCAGTAGTATTGAGGAATTATATCAAAAACTAATACAAAATAGCTCTAAAATAACTTCGATACAAAATTTAAACAGTTTCTTGGTATAGAATATTTTTTATGTTATCTTTGTGCCAATGGAAAATTTTGTAGTGAGTGCGCGCAAGTACCGCCCTGTCACCTTTACTTCGGTGGTGGGGCAGAACCATATCACCGCCACGCTGAAGAATGCTATTGAGAGGGGTCAGCTCGCTCACGCATATCTCTTTTGTGGTCCGAGGGGTGTGGGTAAGACCACTTGTGCACGTATCTTTGCAAAGGCGATAAACTGCACTGAGGGTGATGGCGCGGAGGCGTGTAACCAATGTTCATCGTGCCAGAGTTTCAATAGTGGAGCCTCGCTCAATATCCATGAACTTGATGCTGCGTCCAACAATTCGGTGGAGGATATACGCTCCCTCATCGAGCAGGTGCGTATCATTCCGCAGCTGGGGGACTACTCAGTGTTTATTATTGACGAGGTGCACATGCTCTCTACGGCAGCCTTCAACGCCTTCCTTAAGACTCTGGAGGAGCCGCCCGCGCACGCTATCTTTATCCTTGCAACAACCGAGAAACATAAAATCCTACCAACTATTCTTTCACGTTGCCAATGCTACGATTTTAGGCGCATCAAGGTGGAGGATACGGTGGAGTATCTTCAACATATAGCGACCCTTGAGGGTGTCACGGCCGATGACGAGTCGCTCAACCTCATCGCTCAGAAGGCTGATGGTGGAATGCGTGACGCGCTGTCGATGTTTGACAAGGCGGTGTCGTTCGCAGGCAAAGAGATTGATTTCAAGCTTGTTGCGCAGACTCTCAACGTTCTAGACTACGACACCTACTTCAGGATCACAGACTCTCTCGTTGAGGGTAACTACGTCGACACCCTGCTTCTCTTTGACGAAGTGCTCACTAAGGGCTTTGGAGCAAATAGCTTTATCACGGGGCTTAACCGCCACTTTCGCGACCTGTTGGTTGCCAGGAGCGAAGCCTCGGTAAACCTCATAGAGCTTACGGGGGTGCTGCTAGAGCGTTACAAGACTCAATCTTCAAAATGCAGTGAACCTCTGCTCTTTGGAGCGATATCAATACTTACGGAGATTGATGCTAAGATACGACAATCTTCGAATAGCCGACTTTTGGTAGAACTGGGACTGATGAAAATTGCAGGTCTCGGTCAAAAAAAAAAGTAACCCAGAGCTAAACTATATTGATGTTGAGATAGAGCTACCACCCCTCATCGAGCGCACCCCGAGAGCCGAGGCGGAGGAGGTGTCAAAGGCGGAGGTGAAAGTGGAGATGGCAACCAAGACGGTGGCGAAAGAGGAAGCGAAAGAGGCGCCAGCAGTTGAGGCGAAAGTGGAGGCAACCAAAGTGGAGGTTCCAAAAACTGAAACCTCCAAGGTCGAAGAGGTAGTAAAGAGTCAACCTGTGCGTCGCCCGTCGATACTCAACCTAGGTGAGTTACTCTCTAGTAGCGGAGCTAAGGGTGTGAGCAGTGGCGAGGCACAAAACAGTGATGCCGAGCAGCAGGAGGCATCACAAAATAATATAGACCCTCAAAGCCAAGAGAAATTGGATGGCTCGAAGGGTGTGATTTTAGAGTATATCGCTGAGTGGCGACCACGTTATGTTGCGACATTTGAGGCTATGACCTTTGCGCAGAACATAATAACAGTAGATGTAGCATCGCCATCGCTGCGTGAGGATATCCTTCGCAACCAGAGTGAGCTGCTACACAAAATAAAGGATTTAACAGCGATAACAGGGGCGATCGAGCTAGTTGTAAATATTGATGAGAGCACTACAAAGAGCACGATTCCAATAAAACTAGAGGATCGAATAGCCCATATTATGGCGCTCAACCCGCTGGTTCAGGAGCTTCAAAAGGCGCTAGACCTTGAGGTTGAAGGATAAGAGTATAAACAACAATAGTATAGTAACACAAAAATGTCAAAAAAGAATTTTATTGAAGAACTAGAGTGGCGTGGTATGATCCACACAATTATGCCAGGAGCTAAAGAGCAGTTGGAGAAAGAGATGTCGACAGCCTACCTAGGTATCGACCCAACAGCCGACTCACTACATATTGGTCACCTCGTAGGAGTGATGATCCTCAAGCACTTCCAAGAGTGTGGTCACCGTCCACTAGCCCTTATCGGAGGTGCTACGGGTATGATTGGCGACCCTAGCGGTAAGTCGCAGGAGCGTAACCTTCTCGACGAAGAGACGCTTCGTCACAACCAGGACGCCATCAAGAATCAACTCTCGAAACTTCTCGATTTCGACTCTGATGCACCCAACGCAGCCGAGATGGTCAACAACTACGACTGGATGAAAGGTATGTCGTTCCTCGATTTCATCCGTGACATTGGTAAGTGCATCACCGTAAACTACATGATGGCGAAGGACTCTGTTAAGAAGCGCTTCACGGGCGAGGGTGACGGCATGTCATTCACCGAGTTCACCTACCAGCTAGTGCAGGGCTACGACTTCTTGCACCTCTACAACACCAAAAACTGTAAGATCCAGCTAGGCGGTTCCGACCAGTGGGGTAACATCACTACAGGAACAGAGCTTATCCGTCGCATGGCGGGCGGTGAGGCGTACGCTATCACATGCCCACTCATCACCAAGGCGGATGGCACAAAGTTCGGTAAGACCGAGAGCGGTAACGTATGGCTCGACCCACGTTACACCTCACCATATAAGTTCTACCAATTCTGGCTCAATGTGAGCGATGAGGATGCTAAGCGATACATTCGTATCTTCACACTCCTCAGCCGCGAGGAGGTCGAGGCTCTCACCGAGGAGCATGAGGCGGCACCACACCTACGTGTGCTTCAGAAGCGCCTAGCCGAGGAGATCACCACCATGATCCACTCTGCCGAGGAGTTGAAGCGTGCGCAGGAGGCTTCGGCTATTTTGTTTGGTGGCGCTACTTCGGACGCACTACGCTCAATCGACGAGCAGACTCTACTTCAGGTCTTTGAGGGTGTACCTCAGTATACACTCTCGCGTGAGGATCTAGGCTCTACATTTGTTGATATCTGTGCCGACAAGAGCAAGATCTTCGCCTCCAAGGGTGAGTGTCGCAAGCTCGTGCAGGGTGGCGGCGTGTCGCTCAATAAGGAGAAGGTTGCCGACGCTATGCGCGCGGTGACTGCCGAGGATCTAATTGCTGGTAAGTACCTACTTATCCAACGCGGTAAGAAGAACTACTACCTCGTGATCTTTCAATCATAATAATACAACTATGAGTTATCAGATCAAACTCGATAAGATGGAGTTTCACGCATACCATGGCTGCTACGAACTGGAGCGCAAGGTGGGTAATCGCTTTAATGTCAACCTCGTGGTGACAACCCCTCTGGGGGCTGTCGCTGCCGAGGATGATGTGACACAGGCGGTGAGCTACCTCACCCTCTTCGAGATCGTCGAGGCACAGATGCGCATCACTCAGCACACCATCGAGGCTGTGGCGGTAAATATAATAAGCTCCATTCGAAGCAGCTATCCCGAAGTTGTGGGTGTGAGGTGCGAAGTGTGTAAGCTAGCCCCACCCCTCGGGGGCAAGGTCGCGAGCGCGAGTGTGGTGATTGATGGGTAAGGCTCCTTAAACATCATCGTGACTCGTAGAGCATCATACAATTTTGTTTAATTGATAAGAAACTGTTTAAGTTTTGCTGAATTCAACCTGCAAATGCAACTGAATTGAGGTCAAGAAACTATAGGGACATAAGAAAAGGCGAAACAAATCGGAGCCAGGCTCAAATTTATTCCGCCTAAGCGATAAAATTT
>JBCQVD010000077.1:0-10423 GCA_047173405.1 Rikenellaceae bacterium | reverse complement strand
CAACTGGGAACTGGTCAGTATCCCAACCATTTTGAGCATCTCCGCGGTTAGCGTCGATAGAACCCAACATACCAGCATCTACTGCACATTGTAGCTCATGCTCGAAAGTGTGACCTGCAAGAGTTGCGTGGTTAACCTCGATGTTAACCTTGAAATCTTTGTCAAGACCGTTAGCACGAAGGAAACCGATTACAGTCTCAGTATCTACGTCATATTGGTGCTTTGTAGGCTCCATTGGCTTAGGCTCGATAAGGAAGTTACCCTTGAAGCCCTTCGCACGAGCGTAGTCGCGAGCTATTGTAAGCATCATCGCTAGGTGAGCTTTCTCGCTCTTCATGTCTGTGTTAAGAAGGCTCATGTAACCCTCACGGCCACCCCAGAATACGTAGTTCTCACCGCCCAACTCGATAGTTGCGTCGATAGCATTCTTGATCTGCAACATTGCGCGTGCAGCTGTATCGAAGTCAGGGTTTGTAGATGCACCATTCATATAACGTGCGTGAGAGAATACGTTAGCAGTACCCCACAATAGCTTGATGCCAGTCTCTGCTTGCTTCTGCTTTGCATAAGCAACGATCTCTTTCAAGTTAGCCTCGTACTCCTCAACTGAGTTACCCTCGTCGATAAGGTCGATGTCGTGGAAACAGTAGTACTCGATACCTACCTTTTGCATAAACTCGAAACCTGCGTCCATCTTAGCCTTAGCAGCCTCAAGAGCTGTCTCGCCAGCCTTCCAAGCCTGCTTGATTGTGCCGCCACCAAATTGATCGCCACCCTCAGCGCATAGTGTGTGCCACCACGCCATTGAGAACTTGAACCAATCCTTCATCTTACGACCATATACTACTTGCTCTGGGTTGTAGTAACGAAATGCTAGTGGATTCTTTGATTCTGTACCCTCGAATTGGATCTTACCAATCTCAGGGAAATACTCTTTTGCCATAATTTTTCTAAATTAAAGTTTTATTTTGGTTAATTGATTACAAATTAGCGAGCTTCATCTCTAGCTCTTTTTTCCAGTTTGCGTAAGCCTCTTCAAGTGTCGCCTTATCTTCGGTGCGTGGAGTTACAGCCTCCAACATCTTGAGCGACTCGAACGCCTCCTCACGGCTAGCGTATAGACCAGCTCCAAGTGCCGCGCCACGCGCTGCTCCGAGTGAACCGTCGGTGTTGTATAGCTCAATGCGAGCATCACAAAGGGTTGATAGAGTCTGTCTAAATAGTGGGCTAAGGAATAGGTTAGCCTTGCCCGCGCGTATGATATTTGGTTTTAGTCCCATCTCGCGCATGATGTCGATTCCGTAGCGGAACGAGAAGGCGATACCCTCTTGTGTTGCTCTCACTACGTGTGCAACGCTGTGGATATTGAGGTCAATACCCGCCACCTCACTCTTAGTGTAGCGGTTCTCAAGCATACGCTCTGCGCCATTACCAAATGGAAGTACCACGACACCGCCACTACCTACGGGCGCACTGCTCGCAAGGTCATTGATCTCGTCGTAGTTGAGCGTAGAGACAAAATTGCGTCGTACCCACGCGTTGGCGATACCTGTACCGTTAATACACAGAAGCACTCCGTAACGTGGGCTTTGTGCTGTGTGGTTAACATGGATAAATGGATTTACACGAGACTTAGGGTCTGCCTTAGCCTCATCAATAACGCCATAGACAACACCACTAGTACCGCCAGTGGCTGCGATTTCGCCCGCCTCCATAACATTTAACGAGAATGCGTTGTTGGGTTGGTCGCCCGCTCTATATGAAATAGGTGTTCCCTCCTTAATACCCAATGTAGACTCTGTGAGTGCGTTTGTGTGTGATTGTACTCCAAGAGCTACGTCGGCTTGAGCGAACATCTCTTGAGGTATGCCGTAGTAATCGGCCACGAAGTCAGCACGTTTATCCTCTTTGAAATCCCAGAGAATACCCTCCGAGAGACCTGTTGTTGTTGTTGATATCACCCCCGAAAGACAGTAAGCGATATAGTCGCCTGGGAGCATCATCTTGTCGATCTGAGCAAATAGCTCTGGTTCATTTTGCTTTACCCATGCTAGTTTAGAAGCTGTAAAGTTACCTGGTGAGTTGAGTAGGTGCTCCAAGCATCTATCCTCACCGAGCGAAGCAAAAGCCTCGGCTCCAATACCCACTGCGCGTGAGTCACACCAGATAATTGATTTACGAAGAGGCTTGCCCTCCTTGTCAACAACCACGAGTCCGTGCATCTGGTAGGTTATTCCTATTGAAGCAACATCCATAAGAGAGTACTCCTCTCCAACTTTTTGGATGCCTGCTTGTACATACTCCCACCACATTGCGGGGTCTTGCTCTGCCCAACCGCTCTGCTTAGCCTCGATAGGCATCTCGCTTGAAGGGTTTGTTGAGGCTGCGAGGCACGCTCCTGATTTAATATCCATCAAGGAGACCTTCACCGAAGAAGAGCCAATATCGATTCCTAAACTATACATTTTAATTCTAAGGTCTTTAGGCATTGGTAAATACCAATTAGGTTAGTGTGAATTTGTCCCAAAAGTATGTAATACTCTTCTAAAATCCAAAATTTAACCTCTCTTTTTTTATATTAGTGTGAATTTTAATTAATGTATTTGGTTTTAGATCAAAAAATCAGTATCTTTGTGGCGAAATAGATAAGTGAAATAATTGGGAGTTGAGGGTCAACTCCACCAAAGATGAAATTATGGAAAAGAAAGTAAAGTCAAAGAAGAAGGTTGCGCTTGTGGCGCATGACAACATGAAGAGTGATCTAGCTGCATGGGTAGATTGGAATAGCGAAGTGCTCTCTTCACATGCGCTAATCTGTACAGGTACAACAGGAAAGGTGGTCGAGAAGACTATCATCAATCGTCAAATCGACCTTAAGCACCAAAGCGGAGTTATGACAACTCCATTTGTCCCACTAGATATAACACTCCTTAAATCAGGACCTCTTGGAGGCGACCAGCAGTTGGGTTCTCTTATTGCGGATAACCAAATCTCAGCGCTGATATTTTTCTGGGATCCAATGTCTGCACAGCCTCACGATGTGGATGTTAAGGCGTTGTTGCGTTTGGCAACGCTTTACAATGTGCCTACTGCAATTAACCGTTCGTCGGCTGATTATCTAATCTCATCACCGCTCTTTTCGGATGATGAGTACACACCCGATGTAAAGGATTATAAAGCCTATATCGAGCGTATAGTAAAGTAGTTAAAGGTGTTCTAATACAACAATAGAGGAGGCTCATTATGAGCCTCCTCTATTGTTGTAGTTAGCTTCGCGGGAAGCACCTCGCGAAGCTAAACTTTTTGTAGCGGTTTGGTTTAAGAACTACGTTCTACAATAAAAAGTGTTTAGCGTTTAATGTTAAATGTTAAGAAACTAACTGCTTAACACTTAACGCTTAACGCTAAACATTCAACACTTAACGCTAAACACTAAAATTAGATCTCGGTTATCACCTCGACGTCTTCGCTTACGACCCATTCGAAAAGCTCTGCGGCGCACTCGCTTTCGAACCTCTTGACTTTCGCGTTTGTTGCTGAGTCGTTGATGATGATACCCATAAGAAAAGCGTTGAGTGAAGGGAAGTTGGCGTTCGTTTTGCTAGCTAGGCAGCTATAAAAAGCTTTACGCGAGTCGCGGTCTAGCCCTGCGGGGAGAATCTTTTGTGTTGTTAGCTCGTTGTATGGGAATAGATGTCGAAGGTTTGTAGGGTCGGCTTGGATCTGCGAAGCGACCTCTGTTATCACCCACTCCTCGACGGTGCCGTTGACGTTGGGTATAGCGATAAAAGTTGTGTAGACGGGGTATGCCTCTTCGAGCGCCACGCCTACGTTATCGCTAAACACAATATACTCGTTATCGCTCAGGGAGTTGATGTACTCGTAGTTGCGGTAGCTTTTAATCATTTCGCGTAGAGCCTTACGCTCCTCGGCGGTCCAGCCATTGTTTGATTGACACGCGGGGGCGATGAGCGAAGCTATGGCAAGAGCCATGAGAAGTAGTCTTGTTTTCATATTTTTTAGAGTTTAAAATTATTGTTGCTTACTCGTGCAATGGTCGTGCCAAATGGAGTTAAGTCTAAAAAATTGGTGGAGCTGTGAAAATCGAATATTGTCACTCGTTGAATAGTAATAATTTACGAAAATGGAGGAAATGCAAGAAAATCAATAAAAAAGCGTAAAATTTTGTCCATATACATTGTAAATCAAAAAATTATCCTTACCTTTGCTGTCCGATTGGGCGTATCCCCAACGAGATAGAGACACTTAGAGCGTGGTTGATGGTGAGTCTGAAGCCCGCATGAGTGAAAAAGGAGAGGTCTTGATGAGGGTTATAACTCTTTGAGAGACAATTATTAACAAAATTTAAAGGACAAAACGTTAAAATGCCAACTATTCAACAGTTAGTAAGAAACGGACGAGTGAACTTGGAGTACAAAAGTAAATCTCCAGCGCTCGCAGCGTGTCCACAACGCCGTGGTGTTTGTACTCGTGTTTACACGACAACACCAAAGAAGCCAAACTCGGCTATGCGTAAAGTGGCTCGCGTGAGGTTGACCAATGGTAAGGAGGTCAACGCTTACATCCCAGGAGAGGGACACAACCTACAAGAGCACTCAATCGTACTAGTACGTGGTGGTCGTGTAAAGGACCTTCCGGGAGTTCGCTACCACTTAGTTCGTGGTGCACTCGATTCAGCAGGAGTTGACGGACGTCGTCAACGTCGTTCTAAGTATGGAACAAAGAGACCAAAGCCAGGAGCTCCAGCAGCAACAGGCAAGAAAAAGTAATTTAGCTAATTTTTAGTTTTTTTAAAGCAATGAGAAAAACAAAGCCAAAAAAGCACATTCTACTTCCCGATCCTAAGTTCGGCGATGTTGAGGTTACTCGCTTCGTTAACAACTTGATGTTGGATGGAAAGAAGAGTATTGCTTACGCAATTTTCTACGATTCGTTAGAGTTGGTAAGCAAGAAGATGAAGGATGCTGATAAATCTTCATTGGAGGTCTGGAGACAGGCCTTGGAGAATATCACACCCCAAGTCGAAGTTAAGTCAAAGCGTATCGGTGGTGCGACATTCCAAGTTCCTATGGAGGTTCGCCCAGGGCGCAAGATTTCTATCTCAATGAAAAATCTTATCCTTTACTCTCGTAAGCGCGCTGGTAAGTCAATGGCAGAGAAGCTTTCAGCTGAGATTGTAGATGCCTACAACCAGCAGGGAGCCTCATTCAAGCGTAAAGAGGAGATGCACCGCATGGCGGAGGCAAATAAGGCTTTTGCACACTTTAGATTTTAATACATATATAAAGAAGATTTAAAGTTATGGCAAGAGACCTTAAATATACTCGTAACTTCGGTATCATGGCTCACATCGATGCTGGTAAGACTACGACCTCTGAGCGTATCCTATTTTATACAGGTAAGACTCACAAAATTGGTGAGGTTCACGATGGTGGCGCAACTATGGACTGGATGGTTCAGGAGCAGGAGCGCGGTATCACTATCACCTCTGCGGCTACTACTGCCTTTTGGGATTACAAGGGCAAGCAGTACCAGATGAACCTTATCGACACCCCAGGACACGTTGACTTTACCGTAGAGGTAGAGCGTTCACTTCGTGTATTGGACGGTGCGGTGGCTACATTCTGTGCAGTGGGTGGTGTTGAGCCACAGTCTGAGACAGTATGGCGTCAAGCAGATAAGTACAATGTACCACGTATGGGTTACGTCAACAAGATGGACCGTACAGGTGCAGACTTTTTCAATGTATGTACTCAAGTCAAGGAGATCTTTGGAGCTAAGGCTATTCCAGTGGTTCTTCCTATCGGCGCTGAGGACAAATTCGAGGGTCTTATTGACCTAGTTTATAATAACGCGATCTACTACTACGACGACAAGACCGTACGCGACAACTTCGAGATCCGCGAGATCCCTGCCGAGATGGTAGAGGAGGCGGCTCAATGGCGTGCTGAGCTTATCGAGGAGGTAGCAGCAACTGATGACGCTCTAATGGAGAAGTTCTTTGAGGATCCAGATTCAATCACTCCTGAGGAGTTGTTGGAGGCTATCCGCACAGCAACAATCTCTATGCAGATCGTTCCTATGTTGTGTGGTTCTTCATTCCACAACAAGGGTGTTCAGAAGCTTCTTGACTACATCATGGCATTCTTGCCATCTCCGCTAGATTTGCCAGCTGTTCAGGGTATGAACCCTAAGACTGACGAGGAGGAGGAGCGTAAGGCATCATCTGATGAGCCTTTCTGTGGTCTTGCATTCAAGATCGCTACCGACCCATTCGTAGGTCGTCTAGCTTTCGTTCGCGTATACTCTGGTAAGTTGGACGCTGGTTCTTACGTACTTAACGCACGTAGCAACAAGCGTGAGCGTATCAGCCGTATCTATCAGATGCACGCTAACAAGCAGAATCCAATGGAGAGCGTTGAGGCAGGAGATATCTGCGCAGCGGTAGGTTTCAAGGAGGTTCGCACAGGAGATACATTGTGTGCTGAGAATGCACCAATCGTACTTGAGCAGATGACCTTCCCTGAGCCAGTTATCGGTCTTGCTGTTGAACCTAAGACTCAGAAGGATGTTGATAAGTTGGGTATCGCACTAGCAAAGCTAGCTGAGGAGGATCCAACCTTCACAGTCCACACAGATGAGGATTCAGGTCAAACAGTAATCTCTGGTATGGGTGAGCTTCACCTCGATATCATCGTTGACCGTTTGCGTCGCGAGTTCGGTGTTGAGATCACTCAAGGTGCTCCACAAGTTAACTACAAGGAGGCTCTTACTCGTTCGGTTCAACACCGCGAGGTATTCAAGAAGCAGACTGGTGGTCGTGGTAAGTTCGCTGATATCATCTTCGAGATTGGTCCAGCAGACGAGGGACAAACAGGTCTTACCTTTGTTGATGAGGTTAAGGGCGGTAACATCCCTAAGGAGTTTGTTCCATCGGTTCAGAAGGGATTCCTTTCAGCTATGGCAAACGGAGCATTGGCAGGATATGTTATCGACTCAATGAAGGTTACTCTTAAGGATGGTTCGTTCCACCCTGTCGATTCAGATCAGCTCTCTTTCGAGATCTGTGCGCGTAACGGTTTCCGTGTAGCTGCGCCTAAGGCTGGTTCTGTAATCATGGAGCCTATCATGAATGTCGAGGTTGTAACTCCTGAGGAGTCAATGGGAGATATCATCGGTGACCTTAACAAGCGTCGTGGTCAGATTTCAGGTATGGAGTCTAAGGGTACAGCGCGTGTGGTTAAGGCTAAGGTGCCACTTTCAGAGATGTTCGGTTATGTTACAGTACTACGTACAATCTCATCAGGACGTGCAACATCGTCAATGGAGTTCTCTCACTTCGAGGAGGTTCCTGCTGGTTTAGCAAAGGAGATCATCGAGAAGTCGAGCGGTAAAGTTAAGGGATTAGAATAGACAAATTATTATGAATCAGAAGATAAGAATCAAACTAAAGTCTTTCGACCACAACCTCGTTGACAAGTCGGCTGAGAAGATCGTAAAGACTGTGAAGAGTACTGGCGCTGCAGTAAGCGGTCCTGTACCTCTTCCAACACGCAAGCAGATTTTCACTGTTAACCGCTCTACTTTCGTAAACAAGAAGGCGCGCGAGCAGTTCCAGCTTTGCACTTTCAAGCGCATACTTGATATCTACTCATCTACACCAAAGACTATTGATGCTTTGATGAAGTTGGAGTTGCCATCAGGTGTTGAGGTTGAGATCAAAGTCTGATAAACAACAATTAGCGGCAGGTGTGGCTGCTTGCCGCTAATTTATTTAACCTCGGTTGCAAGTATTTCTCGAGGGTAAGACTATAAGTGGGAGGGCTAATATAAGCTCTTCTGTGGAGGTTTTGTCTTAGCAGAGTACTTATCAACCACAACTCGACCCACGCAGAAGATGCCGTCTGCCTCTAGGTCACAAATGTTCACTATTAAATAACAAACGTAATTCGACAAAAATGTCAGGACTTATTGGAAAGAAGATCGGAATGACTTCCGTTTACAGTGCCGAGGGTAAGAACATACCATGCACTGTCATTGAGGCTGGTCCGTGTGTAGTTACGCAAATCAGAACCCTAGAGAATGACTCTTATGAGGCGGTTCAGATTGCCTATGACGACAAAAGTGAAAAGCACACCAGCAGCAGTTTGTTAGGTCACTTCAAGAAAGCAGGTACCACTCCTAAGCGTAAACTCGCAGAGTTTAAGGAGATGTCAGAAGTGACCCTAGGTGAGACCCTAACCGTTGATATGTTCTCTGAGGAGGACTGGGTAGACGTAACAGGGATCTCTAAGGGTAAAGGCTTTCAGGGTGTTGTAAAGCGCCACGGTTTTGCAGGAGTAGGAGGTGCGACCCACGGTCAGCACAACCGCCAGCGTAAGCCAGGTTCGCTAGGTGCATCATCTTACCCATCACGCGTTTTCAAAGGCAAGCGTTTGCCAGGACAAACAGGTGGTGACCAAGTTAAGATTCTTAACTTGCGAGTTTTAAAGGTTATCCCCGAGAGCAACTTAATCTTGGTTAAGGGTTCTATCCCAGGGGCTAAAGGTGCTTATTTAACAATTGAGAAGTAGTATGGAATTAGCTGTATTAAACACACAAGGAGTAGAGACAGGTCGTAAGGTTGTACTTTCGGATGCTGTCTTCGGCGTGGAGGCTAATGACCACGCTATCTACCTCGACGTAAAGCAATATCTTGCAGATCAGCGTCAAGGTACTCACAAGTCAAAGCAACGTAACGAGATCGCTGGTTCTACCCGCAAGCTTAAGAAGCAAAAGGGAACAGGTGGTGCACGTTGTGGTAGCATCAAGAGCCCACTATTCGTGGGAGGAGGACGCGTATTTGGTCCCGTACCACGCGATTACCGTTTTAAACTCAACAAGAAGCTCAAGCAGTTGGCTCGTCGTAGTGCGCTTACTTACAAGGCACAAGCAGGCGTAATCAGCGTAGTTGAGTCTCTTAACCTAGAGGCGCCAAAGACAAAGGCAGCAATAGCTATGGTTGATGCATTGAAGGTTTCAGACAAGAAGGTATTGTTAGTATTACCAGATTCAAACGTAAATCTTCAGCTCTCTTGCCGTAACTTGCCTTATGTTAAGACTATTCTGGCTCAGAACCTTAACACTTATGAGGTTATGAACTGTTCGGCTTTGGTAATGGTTGAGGGTGCAGAGAATATTTTGAATGTAATGTTAGCCTAAAACGTAGAGAAGAAGATGGAAATTATTATTAAGCCCGTTTTGACCGAGAAGATGACGATTCAGGGCGAGAAGTTGAATCGCTACGGTTTTATCGTTGACGTTCGTGCTAATAAGCTGCAGATTCGTAATGCCGTAGAGCAGATGTACAATGTAGTTGTTAAGGATGTAAATACTTGCAATTATATGGGAAAGATCAAGAGCCGTTACACTAAGGCTGGTCTTCTCGTAGGTCGTTCTAATAACTTCAAGAAGGCGATTGTCACCTTGAAGGATGGCGATATGATTGATTTTTACAGTAATATCTAATTGAAAGATGGCAGTAAGAAAGTTTAAACCAGTAACACCTGGTACAAGACATAAGATTCTTGGTACATTTAGTGATATCACTACAAGTACTCCCGAGAAGTCATTGCTAAGTCCTAAGAAGAGCTCTGGAGGACGTAACAATACAGGTAAGATGACTGTTCGCTACATTGGTGGCGGTCACAAGCAGATGTATCGTAACGTAGATTTCAAGCGTTCAAAGGACGGAATCGTAGCTACTGTAAAGAGCATCGAGTACGATCCAAATCGTACTGCACGTATCGCCCTTTTAGTCTATGCAGACGGAGAGAAGAGCTACATCATTGCTCCTAACGGTTTGCAAGTTGGACAGACAGTAGTAAGTGGCGCAGGCGTCGCACCAGAGTTGGGTAACACCCTTCTCCTCAGCGAGCTACCCCTAGGTACTGTAATCCACAATATTGAACTCTATCCAGGACAAGGCGCAGCCATGGCTCGCTCAGCTGGATCTTACGCTCAACTTTTGGCTCGCGAAGGAAAGTTCGCAATCATCAAGTTGCCATCAGGAGAGACTCGTATGGTACTCGTAACTTGCCGCGCAACCGTTGGAGTTGTCTCTAACGGTGACCACAGCCTCGAGTGTTCGGGAAAAGCTGGTCGCAGACGCTGGTTAGGTCGTCGTCCAAGAAACCGTGGAGTTGTGATGAACCCAGTAGATCACCCAATGGGTGGTGGCGAGGGTCGTCAATCAGGAGGTCACCCTCGTTCACGTAAAGGTTTGTTGGCTAAGGGTTATAAGACACGCAATCCAAAGAAGACGACCTCTAAGTTTATTATTTCAAAGAAGAAAAAATAATTAAATAGAGTACACAATGAGTCGTTCATTAAAAAAAGGACCATTTATTGACCCGAAGCTAGA
>JBCQVD010000076.1:0-10508 GCA_047173405.1 Rikenellaceae bacterium | reverse complement strand
AAGACCATAGTAGATCTTAGCGGTCGATGGGTAGTAGACGCCGCGGCTCTTATCATTCACAAAGAGTTCGATGTATGTAGCGTTGCTGTATATCGTTAGTTTCTTAAGCTCTGGAGTCCAGCTATCTCTCACATGAATGTATGGCTTAACAAGATACTCCGATGGGTACCAGAACAACTCCCTATCTTTTGGATAACGGAAGGCGTCAAAGAGTCCCCAGAAGGTACGTCCTTCAGGATCACCCGCCCCTTGGAAGTCATGGAATGTATAGTATGCGTGCGCTGTCCACGAGATCATACCTGGTAGTTTATCGTCACGCATATATGGAGCCATTGCCTTTGCTCCCCAGAAGCCCTCCATAGCGAGCAGAGGCTCTTCACCCTCCCACATGTGGCTATCGTAGTTCATATTGGCATAGATATCACTCCACGCACTGCTCTGAGTACCAGTCCATGGGCTACTCTGCGACGCTGTGAGACGTGTTGGGTCCTCCTGTTTTGCAACAAACTGACTCTCACCAACCGACCCACGGTGGTTGACACCCGCACCCCAGATAATTATTGATGGTGCGTTCTTATGGTTGCGGATCATAGCCTGTGCAGCACGCTTCTCGTTGGCGTACCACTCTGGGTTCTTAGATATTGCGATCCATGTTGGCGCCTCCTCATAGACCAAGATACCCAACTCATCACAAGCCTTGATAAACTCATCATCGTGCGGATAGTGAGCACAACGAATAGTGTTAAAGCCCCACTCCTTGATCTGAAGCACATCCTTGTAATGAAGCGAGTTAGGTAGTGCATCGCCAATTTGAGCGAAGTGTTGGTGGCGGTTAAGACCGATGAGTTTGATCTTCTCACCATTGAGGCGGAAGCCGCTCTGGTGGTCATACTCAACCTTGCGAATACCAAGGCGGTTATCCACAACATCGAGCGCCTTACCCTCTGCGTCGTAGAGCGTAGTATTTACTTTGTAGAGGTAAGGACGATCAACGCCCCACAGCTTCAACTCCTCGTCGATACCTCCCGTTTGAATAAAGCGATGGCTCTCGCCCGCTGCGATTGTAGCGCTCTGGCTCAACTTAAGCACAACAGCACCATCGGCATCTACAATGCGCTGAACAAGAGATAGTGATTGTGTTTTTTTGCTACTATTCTTAACCTCAGTGCGGATATCAATCGTCGCGTTGCCATTAACATAGTCAACCGCTGGCGTTGTAATTGTCACTCCGCTCTGCGAAGAGTCGAGGTTTGAGGTGATATGCACTGCACTCTTCTCGACAAGATATACATCGCGATAGAGACCGCTAAAGAGGATATAGTCGAAGCCACCGGGGTCGGGAGGCGAGACTTGACTCTGGCGGTTATCGGCAAGAACAGTTATCTGGTTCTTAGCTCCGCGCTTTACATACTCTGTGATATCGTAGTAGAATGGGGTATAGCCTCCAACGCTATGAGTACCCACCTTACGACCATTAACCCAAAGGGTTGTCACTTGGTGCACACCCTCAAAATCGAGGATCACCCTCTTCTGAGATCGTGAGACCATGATATCTCGGCGATACCACCCCACTGTGCGCTGAAAAGTCTCTTGAAGTTTGGTATCTTTATGACTATTAAGATCAATATCCGTAAGCTCTAAAGTGTGAGGTATTGTCACCTGCTCCCAATCTGAGTCAGCAGTATTCACCTCATAGTACTTAGCATCAGCATCACCCAAATGGAATCGCCAGCCATCGTTAATTAATAGTTTTGTGCGCTCGCTTTGAGGGTAACCCTCCGCTAAAGAGCTAGCCTCGAGGTTGCCAACACTCAATAACATGGCACAAAAAATGAAAGGCATGAGTAGACCTCTCATAAACACTTTCGTATTCATAGGTAGTTAGTTTAGGTTATTTCCACAAAGATATAAAAAATATTGTAAAAAAATATCATTGTCCTATAAAATCCAAGGACTGTCTCCGACGGGCAGAGTGCTCCCCGCAGAGCTATTATTTTGTATTGCTTCTTACTGTCTCACGCCGACGGGCGGGGAGCAAGCTCCCATTTTCTATTATTGCATCTGTTAAATGTTTAATGTTAAGCGTTAAGTGATTAACTTCTTAACATTTAACACTTAACACTAAACACTTAACGATTACTACGGTTTGTAGAACGTAGTTCTTAAACCATACCGCTATAAAATAAAAGCTCTGCAGGGAGCACCCTGCCGCTGTCCGCGCAAGACAGTAAGAGACAATATATAAAAAGAGGAGCAACCCATATTGGCTACCCCTCTACTTTAATTAGACTATATAATCCTTACTCCATAAGGAAGCTATCTATTGACGCTGCTGCCTTACGACCCGAAGCAATAGCACGCACAACGAGGCTTGCACCTGTTGTAGCATCACCTGCCACGAAGATATTCTTAGCCGATGTCTTTAGAGCCTCATCAGCTGCGATATTCTTGCGTCCATCAAGGTCAAACTTCATGCCCTCGATAAGACCTGCTTGCTCTGGGTGAACAAAACCCATAGCCAAAAGCACCAAGTCAGCCTTCAAAACCTCAACATGCTCATCATCTGTAGATTTAACCTCGACAGCTACGACCTTACCATTCTCACCAATGATCTTATTGGTTGCTAGGCTCCACCTACGCTCACATCCCTCCTTGTGTGAAGATGATGTCTTGAGAACGTTAGGATAGAAAGGCCATGGCGTAGCAGGGTTAGTACCTACTGGAGGCTTAGGCATGATCTCGATCTGAGTAACCGAAGCTGCTCCGTGACGGATAGAGGTACCAACACAGTCAGAACCTGTATCACCACCACCAATAACAAGCACATGCTTACCCTTAGCCGAGTATTTATCATCTGCTGGGACACTCTTCTTAGCTGCCGTAGCGCGGTTCTGGTTCTTCAAGAACTCAAGAGCGAAGTAAACACCCTCCAACTCGCGACCCTCAACAGGTAGGTTACGTGGCTCACCTGCACCGATAGCAACACAAACAGCATCATACTCCGAAGCGATCTTCTTGATATCGCCTGCTACGTTGGTGTTACAAACGAACTCTACACCCTGCTGCTTCATTAGCTCCACACGGCGATCAATAACGCCCTTGTTGAGCTTAAAGTCTGGAATACCATAACGTAGAAGTCCTCCTGGCGCCTCGTCACGCTCAAAGAGCGTTACACAGTGACCCATCTGGCTAAGCTGGTTAGCACAAGCTAAGCCCGCAGGTCCTGAACCGATGACAGCTACTCGCTTACCGCTCTTACTCTTAGCGATAACTGGTTTAACATAACCTTGAGCAAACGCCTTTTCGATAATTGCAACCTCATTCTCGCGAATAGTCACAGGCTCACCATTCTGGTTAAGCACACAACCCTTTTCGCACAACGCAGGGCATACGCGACCTGTAAACTCTGGGAAGTCATCAGTCTGCTGAAGATTCTCGTAAGCCTTACGCCACTCTCCTTTGTAGACTAAATCTTGCCACTCTGATTGGCGGTTACCCAGTGGGCAACTCCAGTGACAGAAAGGAACACCACAATCCATACAACGTGATGCCTGCAACTTTCTATCATCCTCGTTGAGAGTCTGCTCAACCTCACCGAAGTCAGCTACTCTCTCGTGAATAGGACGGTAACCCGCCTCTTTTCTATTTATTGTTAAAAATGCTTTTGGATTTCCCATTTTTGCTACTAATAATCACGTTCAACCTTTGAAATACGCTGTTGAAGAGCCTTCATCTGCTCCTCCTGAAGCACCTTTTTATACTCGATAGGTGTCACCTTGATGAACTCACGTAGAAGCTCTGGATTATCAATAATCCTCTTTGCAACAGGGCTAGACGTGAAGTTGTAGTGGTTGGTGATATACTTCATCACCTCCTCACGGTCGTAAGAGCTGTCGATGAGCGACAACTCGAGCATCTCCATATTACAACGACTATCAAACTTACCATCCTTATCCCAAACATAAGCGACACCACCACTCATACCTGCTCCGAAGTTACGACCCGTTGCGCCCAAAACAATTACGCGACCACCAGTCATATACTCACAACAGTGCTCTCCAGCACCCTCGACAACCGCGATAGCTCCACTGTTTCTTACACAGAAACGCTCACCTGCACGACCGTTGATATATACATCTCCCGAAGTAGCACCATAAAGAAGTGTGTTACCAACGATAACGCTCTCCTCAGGGTGGAACTCCGATCCATCAGCGGGCTTAATGATAAGGCGACCTCCCGAAAGACCCTTACCTAAGTAATCGTTAGCCTCGCCCTTAAGAACAAAGGTAACACCCTTAGTTAGGAATGCACCGAAGCTCTGACCTGCTGAACCGTTGAATGTTGCTGTAAAGGTATCATCTAGGAGACCATCCTCACCATACTTACGCGCCATCTCGCCACCCAAGGTAGAACCTACGGCACGGTCGATATTGGTGATATCAAGCTCTACGGAACCCTTCTCGCCCCAATCAATAGAGCGCTTAGCAGCCTCAAGAAGTGACTTACCTAGCTCAGTTACAGGAAGTGGCTCTTGTGGGATTAAGTTGTGAAGCTCCGCACCCTCTACAAGGTTTGCACCGTGAAGAAGCTTTGTGAAGTCAACCTTATCAATCTTGCTCACGCCACTCTTAGCCTTCTCGCGAAGAAGATCCGTACGACCGACAATCTCATCGAGTGAGCGGAAGCCCATCTCAGCCAAGATCTCGCGCACCTCTTCCGCCATAAAGTTGAAGAAGTTCACAAGGTAGTCCGCCTCACCTGTAAAGCGCTTGCGCAACTCTGCATTCTGAGTAGCTACACCCACAGGACATGTATTAAGGTGACACTTACGCATCATAACACAACCAAGAACGATAAGCGCACTTGTAGCGAAACCGAACTCCTCAGCTCCCAAGAGAGCACCAACAACAATATCGTGACCAGTTTTAAGCTGTCCATCAACCTGAACAACAACGCGTGAACGCAACTTATTAAGTACCAGAGTCTGCTGAATCTCGGCAAGACCGATCTCCGAAGATACTCCAGTGTGGCGGATTGAACTCATAGGGCTTGCTCCTGTACCACCCTCACTACCACTGATAATGATAGTATCGGCCTTAGCCTTAGCAACACCCGCTGCGATAGTACCAACACCACTCTCGGCTACGAGCTTAACACTCACCCTAGCGCGTGGGTTGACATGCTTCATATCGAAGATAAGCTGCGCAAGGTCCTCAATCGAGTAGATATCGTGGTGAGGTGGAGGTGAGATAAGCGAGATACCTGGGATTGAGTGACGTGTCTTAGCGATCACCTCATCAACCTTGAATCCTGGCAACTGACCACCCTCTCCTGGCTTAGCACCTTGAGCGATCTTGATCTGAATCTCATCTGCATTAACTAGGTAGTTAGCTGTAACACCGAAACGACCCGATGCGATCTGCTTGATAGCACTTCTTGCTGAGGTACCATCCTCGCGAGGTGTGAAACGTGTAGGATCCTCTCCTCCCTCACCCGTGTTACTCTTACCACCGATACGGTTCATTGCGATAGCCATCGCCTCGTGAGCCTCCTTGCTGATAGATCCGAACGACATCGCTCCCGTTACGAAACGACGCATGATAGACTCCTTAGACTCTACCTCCGAGATGTCGATAGGCTTATTTCCCTTAACCCACACCAAGCGGTCACGCAAGAAGATAGGATATTGCTTATCACAAACGTATGATGAGTACTCTTTATATTTCTTGTAGCTTCCTAGACGTGTTGCGATCTGAAGTGTTGCGATAGTCTCAGGGTTCCAAGCGTGCTTCTCACCCTCCTTACGATATGAGTATTGACCCAAATCACCTAGATCCAAATCACCGAACGCTGCCTCGTGGAAACGAAGTGTATCACATACGATATCATCAAGATCCGCACCTCCCACAGCCGATGTAGTTCCTGTAAAGTACTTCTCTACAACATCTGCCGAGAGACCTACAGCCTCAAAGAGCTGCGCTCCACGGTAGCTACCGATTGTCGAGATACCCATCTTCGAGATAACCTTCAATAGACCCTTGCCGATACCCTTGATAAAGTTCTTCTCGGCGGTAGCGTAATCAAGAGATATTACACCCTGCTTAATAAGGTTGTCGATGGTAGCGTATGCCATATATGGATTGATTGCACTCACACCATAACCCAACAACAACGCAAAGTGCATAACCTCGCGCGCCTCACCAGTCTCAACAATAAGAGCGGTCTGCACACGACGACGTGCCGCGATAAGGTGGTGGTGAACAGCCGAAACAGCCATTACCGAAGGGATAGCTGCGTGTGTAGCATCAACACCACGGTCCGAAAGGATGATATAGTTGAATGTACCATCAACAGCCTCTGCCGCCTCACGGCATAGACGCTCAACGGCCTCCTCCATACCCTTCTTACCCTCGGATGCGACAAATGTCATATCAAGAGTCTTAGTACGGAATCCCTTATAGTCGATGTGACGTAAGATATCAATATCGCGGTTTGTGATGATTGGTTGCTTGATGTGAACCATCTTACACAACTCCTCGCTTGGCTTAAGAAGCGAGCGGTCGATAGCTCCGATATAACCCTCAAGCGACATCACCAACTCCTCACGGATAGGGTCAATCGGCGGGTTGGTAACCTGAGCAAATTGTTGACGGAAGTAGTTAAAGAGTAACTGTGGCTTCTCAGAGAATACCGCAAGTGGCGCATCGTTACCCATAGATCCTGTAGGCTCATAACCACCCTCAACCATAGGAACCAACACCTTGTTGATCTCCTCGTCGAAGTATCCAAAGGCAGCCTGCATCTTCTCAATCTCAGGAACTGCAACACTCACCTTACGTCCCGAAGTGATCTTCGAGAGGTGGATACGGTTCTTACGCAACCACTCGCCGTAAGGGAAACCATCGGCAAGCTCCTTCTTCACCTGCTCGTCGCGGTAGATAGCACCTGTATGAGTATCAACAACGATAATCTTACCTGGCTCAAGACGACCCTTCTCAGCTATCTCTTCAGCCTTAACTGGTAGAACTCCAGCCTCCGAAGCGATAATCATCAAACCACCCTTAGTGAGTGTGTAACGTGTAGGACGTAGACCATTGCGGTCCAACATACCTCCCGCAAAGCGACCATCCGAGAACAATAGCGCCGCAGGACCATCCCATGGCTCCATTACGATACTATGATACTCGTAGAAATCCTTCAACTCCTGAGAGATAGGGTTCTTGTCGTTGAAACTCTGTGGCACCAACATCGAGAGAGCCTGAGGTATTGACATACCGCTCATCACGAAGAACTCCAAGACATTATCAAGTGATGCACTATCACTCATGCCCGAAGCAACCACTGGGTTGATATCTGCAACATCACCTAGAGTCTCCGACGAAAGGACACTCTCGCGCGCTGTGCTCCACAATCTATTACCACGAATAGTGTTGATCTCACCATTGTGTCCCAACATACGGAATGGCTGAGCTAGTGCCCACGCTGGGAAGGTGTTAGTACTAAAGCGAGAGTGAACAAGTGCAATACCCGAAGTAAGCATTGGGTTTGAGAGGTCAAGGAAGTAGTGACGAAGCTGATCCGACGACAACATTCCTTTGTAGACCATATTCTTTGTCGACAAACTAACTACGTAGGTGCCAGGGTTAGCCTTCTCCATACGACGACGCGCACGGTACAATCTAACGTCCAAAGTAAGTTCGCTCGTAGACTTCTCGACAACCACAATCTGCTTTGTGATAGGCTCTACGGCCAAAGCTCCCTCACCCAACATTGAGTTATCTACGGGAACGTCTCTAACTGCAATAAGCTCTAAACCCTCCTGCGCAGCGCACTCCTTCATCGAAGCGATAACGCGCTCACACTCTGTCTCTGAGTTAGGAATAAAGACAAGACCTGTACCGTAGCGTCCCTTCTCAGGCACTGCGATACCTTGCAATAGAATAAACTCATGAGGTACTTGGATCATAATTCCTGCACCGTCACCAGTCGCTGGGTCTGCACCTTCAGCTCCACGGTGGATCATATTTTCGAGGATCTTAAGTCCGTCGTCGATTATTTTATGTGACTTTTTGCCATAGACATCAAGGAGTAATCCGACGCCACAGGCATCACGCTCAAAAGCAGGGTCGTACAGACCCTGCTTTGCGCTTATATCAAGCGTATGTTGTTTCATTTCTTTTTCCGTCAATCTTATTATCGAATAAATAAAAGTTCTCTGTATTTAGGAAGTGTCCACATTCTATCATCTACGATAAGCTCCAACTTGTCGATATGGTAGCGTATAGCGTCCATAAATGGAACGATTACATCGTGGTATGCAACTGCCTTCTCTCTCTCGCTCTCAAGTGCATTAGCTGCCTTACGAGCCTCAATCATCTCGGCTGTCTTAGAGCTAACGAAGTTGATGTGCTCCGCCATAGTCTTGATGATCTTAATATCCTGAGCACTCATTGCCTTGAACTCATCACCAGAGAAGATACCCTTCATCTTAGATACGTTGTCAAGCAACTGTCCTTGGTAAGCCGAAGCTACAGGGATGATGTGGTTCATCGAGAGGTCTCCTAACACGCGAGACTCAATCTGAATCTTCTTAGTATACATCTCCCACTTAACCTCGCAACGAGACTCAACCTCAGCGTGGTTCAAAACTCCCATGTTAGAGAATGCTGCAAGCGACTCCTCCTTAAGGTACTGATCGAAAAGAACTGGTACGCTAGTCTCACAATCAAGACCACGCTCAGCAGCCTCAACCTTCCACTCGTCACCATAACCGTTGCCATTGAAGCAGATGTTCTTTGACTCGTTGATAAGACGCTTAACAACTACAAGAATAGCTGCATCCTTTGTCATACCACCTGCGATAAGAGCGTCAACCTCAACTGCAAAAGCATCAAGTTGCTCTGCTACAACTGTGTTAAGAGTAAGCATTGTACCACCGCAGTTTGCTGAAGAACCTACCGCGCGGAACTCGAAGCGGTTACCTGTAAACGCGAATGGAGATGTGCGGTTACGGTCTGTGTTATCAAGAAGTACCTCTGGAAGGTGAGCAACGCCCAACTGAAGAGCTACTTTATCGTCAAACTCGATGATATCGTCTGTATCCGCTGCTGCCAACTTATCCAACACTGCTGATACCTGGGTACCCATGAAGATAGAGATAATTGCTGGAGGTGCCTCGTTAGCTCCTAGACGGTGTGCATTTGTTGCAGAGCTGATAGCTGCCTTCAAAAGACCATTGTGCTTGTGTACAGCCTTCATAACGTTAGCTACGAAAGTGATGAAGCGAAGGTTTGAAACGCTATCCTTACCTGGTGAGAAGAAGTTGATGCCACAAGTAGATGCCAAACTCCAGTTACAGTGCTTACCAGAACCGTTGATGCCCTTGAATGGCTTCTCGTGAAGAAGAACGCGGAAGTTATGACAAGCTGCGACGCGATCCATAACCGACATGATAAGTTGGTTGTGGTCATTTGCAAGGTTCAACTCCTCGTAGATTGGAGCAAGCTCGAACTGATTTGGAGCAACCTCATTGTGACGTGTCTTAACTGGAATACCCAACTTTAAAGACTCGTTCTCTAGGTCTGCCATGAAAGCGATAACACGAGCAGGGATAGAACCGAAATAGTGGTCCTCAAGCTGCTGGTTCTTCGCACTGTCGTGACCCATTAGAGTACGACCTGTAAGCATCAAGTCTGGACGTGCTGCATACAAAGCCTCATCTACAAGGAAGTACTCTTGCTCCCAACCTAGGTTAGAGACAACCTTATTAACATCCTCGTTGAAGTAATTAGCAACCTTAGTTGCTGCTTTATCAATAGCATTTGTAGAACGCAAAAGTGGAGTCTTATAGTCAAGAGCCTCTCCTGTGTATGAGATAAATACTGTAGGGATACAAAGAGTGTCACCTACAACGAAAGCTGGTGATGATGGATCCCATGCTGAGTATCCACGAGCCTCGAAAGTGTTACGTAGACCACCATTAGGGAATGACGACGCGTCTGGCTCTTGCTGAACAAGCAACTTTCCTGAGAACTCCTCAACCATACCACCACGACCATCATGCTCAACAAAAGCATCATGCTTCTCAGCAGTACCACCTGTAAGAGGTTGGAACCAGTGAGTGTAGTGTGTAGCACCCATCTCAATAGCCCACTGCTTCATTCCTGTAGCTACGCCATCTGCAATAGCGCGATCCAAAGCTTGACCTTTATCAATCGAATCCGTAAGTGACTTGTATACCTGCTTCGAAAGATATTTCTGCATTTTCGAGCGGTTAAAAACATATTTACCGAACTCGTCTACTGGACGACCAGTACTGGTTACTGATACAGCTTTGTGGCCTGTAGCCTTTGGAAGCTGCGAAAATCTCAATGTACTCATACTTCTATTATAAATTTATACGTGTAAATTATTTCAAAATTATATTATTCTTTTCACACTCCTCGATCATCTTCTCTGGCCATAGTGACGACTGAACCTCTCCGATGTGTGCACAACGAAGGAGGAAC